>JBBQIT010000165.1:0-8415 GCA_038325205.1 Bdellovibrionota bacterium | reverse complement strand
GTACGCTTCGTTCCAATGGGTGTGGCGAATGAAAGTACCTAAATTCTGTCCGATATCACACACCGTGAAAGTGGGAGAAGGGTAACGCCGTAAGTATTCGTCGATAAGCTTATGAAAAGTTTTTTCTCCCAGCGCTCGGCTCACCGTTTCCATGTCTCCGCTGGCCGCTTCCACAATACGTACGAGATAACCTACGGCGTAGATATCGAGACGCTCTGTCGGCGCGATAGGAGCTTGATCAACAATCGAAGAAAAAAGCCGTGGCTGTGGCTCGGGCAGGCAATCGGCTACCTGCAGTTTTCCTTCGAGGGCGCGAGAGACCCCTCTAGGGTCGGTAATGATCCACCGCATCCACTTTTGGAGATTTCCAAGGGAGGGCGGTTGGTCGTGAGTCGTCGTCATTCGTTAATGCTTTCCGAGCTACTTGGCGAGCACGTTCGGTTTCCTCTTCGAGTACGTTAAACTCTGGGATCTTATCGTCCCACTCGAGAAGCGTACTGACCAAACCGAATCGGCGTACTGCCTTTTCATACAGTTTCCAAACTTCGTCGCAAACGGGAGCGTCGTGTGTGTCGATGAGATGCGTCCCCATATTCGAGTGGCCCGCTAGATGGAACTGGCCTACTCGATGAACTGGGATTCCGTTCAAAAAGGTTTCTGGATCAAAAGAGTGATTTACGCTGCTCACATAGATATTGTTCACGTCGAGCAGGATGCCGCAGTCAGCACGCGTTACAATCTGCTCAATAAATTCCCATTCAGTCATTTCGGAATGCCGATAAGTCAGATAGCTCGATACATTCTCGATCAAAATTCTTCGGCCTAAATAGTCCTGAACTTCAGAGATCCGATCCGCTACGTGTTTGATAGCTTCTTCGGTATAGGGAAGGGGCAAAAGGTCGTGAAGATTTTTTCCTTCGACTCCCGTCCAGCACAAATGATCTGAGATCCAAGAAGGTTCTATCTGAGACGCCAGACTTTTAAGTTTCGCTAAATAGTCGTAGTTCAAAGGATCCGTGGATCCAATCGACATTGATACGCCGTGAAGAACGATAGGATAATGCTTTCGAATGGATTCTAAAGTGTGGAGAGGGCGCCCACCCGACCCTCCCGCGATCCCCATGTAGTTTTCCGAGATGGCTTCAAACCAAGAGATCGCGGGAAGTGTCGATAAAATGTGGGCATAGTGAGAGCCGCGTAAGCCAATCCCCATTCCCAAGCTGGGAAACAGTTTATCGGCAGCGAACTTCTCACCAGGCTTCATTTACAAACTACTTCGTTTCAGTCGCGGCAGGCGCGTCAGCTGGCTTTTCAGCAGCGGCACCATTCTTCGCCTTGGCAGCTTCACAAGCGGCTTCGTCTTTTACCATCGCGACGCCCGTGCCTTTGCAAGCATTCGTGCCCTTAGCAGCGCCACAAGCACTGTGGCTCTTGCAAGCATTGCCGCCTTCGCATTTGAAGGAGTTCTTGGCCTTCTTGGCAAAAGCAGAGGTCGAAATTCCGCCGACGCTGATTACGCTGACGATAGCAGCACCGATTAATAGATTCTGAGTTGTTTTATTCATTTAGGTATCCCCCTGATGTATCTGGGTTAGTTGTTATTACGAACTGAAGAATACTACTACACCGTATAAGTACCCAACAAGTGCTTCGTAATAAATTTCTTCAGCCTAGTTTTGATTTTGCGATGCGTCTTTTGCGCAACACTTCTTCGCAATAAGGGCATCTAAGGAAACACAACCCGCTCCCCAGATGAAAATTCCGATCATGATGACGATGTATAAATATTCGTCCACGGCCAAAAAGTCCGACACAGAATGAATGTCGCTAAGTTTCGCCGTTAGGATCGCAACAATCATCGCGATGATTAAAGGAACTGTTGCGAAGCGCGTCGCGATGCCCAAGAGAAGAAGTATTCCGCCGACAAATTCTACCCCTGCCACAAAAGGCGCTTGAAGGTGAGCCGCGGGAATTCCTAACTCTACGAAGAAAGCGGTTACTTTATCTAAGCTGTGAAGCTTGCCCCAGCCTGAGGGAATGAAGACTGCCGCCATAGATAACCTCCCTAGGAGGGGAGGAAGCCATAGAAGCTTCTTGGTACATTCGGTTACGCATCCGTATATTTTTTTTGAGCCGCAAAGCCCTTTGAGGTTTGTCATGGTCCTTAGTCTATTCGAGAAAAACCGAGCAAACCATACAATAACGCTAAAAAAACGAGCATTTCTAGCAGGTTGGCCGGAGTGAGTCCTTGTGTCTTTTCGGAGACACACAACGTTGCCTTTGTGTCTTGTGCCCACTTGTGCCTTAGGGTAAATAGGGTGGTGTAGAGGGCGTTTTAAAGAGTGGAAGTACGTATGTCGCTAAGAGAGCACCTTCAGAACGAGTTAGTCAGTCGGTACCGCAAGAATCCTAGATATTCTCTTCGAGCTTTCGCAAAAAGCCTCGAAATCGAACCTTCGGCACTTTCCAAGATATTACGTGGCAAACGCCGCTTAACCTCCTCGATGCAAATGCGCATCGGCCATCGGATGGGAATGAGCCCGGTCGAGATGGAAAAATTTCGAGAGAGCGAATCTTCAAAAGAAGAAGCTACTTTTGAAACTTTGTCTTCCGATGCATTTCAGGTGATGGCCGACTGGTATCACTATGCCATTGTTGAGTTGTCTAAGATCGAAAGATTTAAATCAGATGTTCGTTGGATCAGCCGCGCTCTGGGAATTTCTGTCAACGAAGCCAACGCAGCCCTAGAGCGGTTGGAGCGTCTTAAGATAATCGAACGCGACGAGAGCGGAAAGATAACTTCTACTGCTCTCAATCGTACGATCGCAGAGCCCAGCGATAGTTATCGAACTTCTGCCGCGCGACTTTTTCAAAAACAGATTTTGCAAAAGGCTGTAGATGCGGTGGAGATTGTTTCGTTAGACAGAAGAGAAAATTCCGGGGTTACCATGGCTATCAACCTGGCAAAACTTCCTGAAGCCGAAGCGATCATTAGAAAGTTTCGAAGATCTTTAATGGCGTTGTTAGAAACGGGAGATACCAAACAAGAAGTGTATCAATTGGCCGTGGCGCTTTACCCGTTAACTCAGGTTTCTTTGAACGCGAAGAAAAAGAAGAACTAAGAATTATTTTTAGCCTCTGTCTCTTGGGCACCTTCTAGATGGTCGCGACTGTGCTTCGACCCCGAAGATATTGCCCAAGGGTTTTCAAAATCTCGTCGATACTTTCCCAAAAAAAGATGACGCGTATCGTCATGTGATTCCTAAGAAAACGATAGAACGCACCGTGTTGACGTGATACGTCATTAGCATTGGTGAAATGGGTTTTGGGGGGAGTTCCATGGGGATACGTGGGCTTTGGTTTGTTCTGTGTTTCCACCTTATTTTTATTGCTCAGCTCGAAGCAGGTCATGCGAAAAAGTCGAAACGAAAATTCTTTTATCCTCCTACGACGCTGAAAATTGTCGCCGTTCCACCGCCCGTTTACGATGACAGTGCCGAAAACAACCTAGTGAACCAGTACTTGCTTCAGACGCTGAAGGTTAAGGACCCAACCGATTTTAACCTGAAGCTCAATCTTAGTCGCCGGATGCAGAAGGATAAAATAGATCTTTCTAATCCCGCGGATCGCGATCGCGCTTTTAGGGGCATTTTCCACCCCCAGTCCGCTGAAATCCTGGCGCATATTTTTGATGGATTTCAATCTACGGAGTACAACAACGATATCGTGTTAGGGGAATCTGGCGTGGGCAAAACTCATACCCTCGATCAGGTGACGGCTCTATTCTCGTTGGGGATCATGCCTGACTATTTGCAGGACATGCTCGCCGTCAGCGATGAGGAACTCGCGGATCCCGAAAGTATTCCAGCGCAGTTTTTTGGACAGACCGATGCCTATTTGATCAATGCCGATCTTTTAAGCCATTCTCCCGAAAACAAAGGACAGCCGTGGGCAAGCGAGGGAGTTCGCATGCGAACGGTGATAGCCGATCTCTTCGCTGCCGCGAAAAAAGAATACTTACGCGTCGACGAAAACAAAAAGAGAGTTGGTCGCCGAACCATCTTTGTTCTCGATGAGGTCGCCACACTTCCCGCACTAGTGAACGAGACGCTAAAGACCATTCAAGATCAATCAGGATTTAAAGGAACGAGCCTTGATGAATTTCGAAGCGCGGATCCTGGATTTTCGATTTTATCGTACACCACCCCTAGGGAATACCGCGCGATGGTCCGTGGTGATTCAGCAGTGGAAAGACGTCAATACAAAATAATTCAGCCAGAACCGTCAGAAGAGCTGACTTTCGATATCGTTAGAAAAAAGGCAGACCGACATTGGGAAGGACTTTATGGAAAGGTCATCACGGACGAGGCCATTCGGTTTCTAATACACAACCGCAAGTTTCTAACCTCACCGCCTTTAGCGATGCCGGCAAATGTGATCAGAGCCGCTAACGGTATTTTTGTTTGGAAGAGGCGACATCCCGGGCCGGATCGCGAGCTCATTGATTTGCAAGACGCGCAAGAATTTCTGATGCGCAGGTCAGGGTTAACCGATGTGTGGTTTGACGGCCCTAACGGGGAGCCTGCCTTCCACGATCTAGAGGAACGAGTAAAGGAACTGTTCAAAGGCAACGATGAAGTCGTAAATAAAATCTGCAATCGCATCAAGACCTGGGCGAGACTGGGAATGTCGGAAGAAGTTCCCGTATTTATTCTGGGCGGGCCTACTGGAAGTGGCAAAGACACTTTGGTCGCTGCGCTAAACACGGTGCTGTTCGGATACGACGGAAAGCGCTTCAATTTCAGTATCGCGGGAGAACGCGGGTTTGGAATTGACTCCATCCTTACGGGACCTCCGCTGGGCAATCACTCCGATAGCGAACAAGGGCTACTGGTGCAAGCGATGGACGAAGGTTATGGGCATGGCCTCATCGCTTTTAACGAAGCGTACGACACTCCTTCCGAAGAGTTCGATAAGTTAAAAGTGTTAGTCGAAAGTGGGAAGATCCGGCCCAAGGGGTTAGATTCCAGAGACCGGCCGATTCGGTTCCCCATCTTTATTTTGGGACAATTTGGAGAAGAGTTGTTCGATGGGCTGGATGAGCGCCAGATTGCAGTAAGGATGGCGGGGATAACGCAGAGAATTATCGACGAAGCGTTTACCAGAGGCAAGAATAAGGGATCTTTGGGTGCGATTCCTCAAGCGTTACTAGATCGAGCAAAAAATTCGGGAGGTGTGTTTCTTTTGGGGCCTGCCCCTCGTGCTCTTTATCCCGAAATGATTACCAACTGGTATGGGAAAATTAGCGATCGCATCCGTAAGTCGAATCAAATCAAACTCGAAGTGGATGAATCCGTGACCAAATTGTTAGCTAGTCTTTCTTTAAGCGAAGAGCTGGGGCCGCGTGCTTTGAGAGGGCTTGCCGTTGATTTTACCGAAGGGGCTATTTCAGCAGCTCAAGATGACAAGCTTCCTATGAGGGAAATTCGAGTGAGAATTACCACCACGCCGTCCGCGAATGGAACCCGGGTGCTGGTTCAACATTTAAGCGAAGGAGGGGTTGTCCTCAAAGACTGGTCCTTGTCTCCTCGCGACCTTTCCAGATTTAAGCTTACTTGCGCGGCTTTAGTTACCGAATGAAATTATTGTAGTGAAGTGACAATGGCCTCAGCGACGCGGACACCATCCACGGCGGCGCTCGTGATTCCGCCGGCATAACCCGCGCCTTCGCCTGTCGGGTAAAGCCCGGCATGGCTAATCGATTGCAAAGTCTTTTCGTGCCGAATCACCCTGATCGGGCAAGAAGTTCGAGTTTCAATGCCGTGGAATTGCGCATGCGGCGACAAGAAACCTGGCATCTTTTTTTGAAAAGCTTCCAAGCTTGTGGTGAGCCTTCGATAAATCGCATCGGGTAACAATTCATCGAGTCTAACTGGAACCACTCCCGAAGGACTTGAGGAGGGCAGGGACAATCCGCCTCGGCGCGAGAGAAATTGCGTGACGGGCTGGGCGGGAAATTCTTTGGAACCCCCTGCCGCTTCGACATGGGATTTTCCTCGGCGTTCCAATTCTCGTCGAAACTTCAACCCACCAAAAATGTCATTTCCGAAATGTGCCTGATGGTCGATTGAGACGACTACGGCTGCATTCGCGAAAGGAGAATTTCTTGCGTAATTACTCATGCCGTTACTAACGACGCCGTCGGCATCGGTGCCACTTGCGATAACATATCCCCCAGGACACATACAAAAACTATAAACGCCAATGCCAGAAGTGCTGTCATGATCGGCCAGCCTATAATTCGCAGCTCCAAGTTTGGGATGCCCCGCAAATTCGCGGTACTGGATCTTATCAATCTCTCCTTGAGGGTGCTCAATGCGAAGCCCAATCGCGAAGGATTTTCCCTCCATCGCCACTCCATTTTCGTGAAGGTGTTCGATGATATCGGTTGCGGAATGGCCGGTCGCTAAAATCACGGCACTCGATTTAATCGTAGTCCCATCACTCAAAGTGACTCCGGAAACTTTGGCACCGTCATAAATGAGGCTTTGCACTTTGGTATCGAACCGAACTTCGCAGCCTCTTTGAATCAAGTGCTCCCGCATCGGGGGAATGACTTTACGGATCTTGTCGGAACCCACGTGAGGGTTCGCCAAATATTCGATCTCTTCAGGAGCCCCAAACTTTACTAGTCGATTAAGCACATACGGAATGTGGGGCGATTTAATGCGCGTGATCAGTTTTCCGTCGGAATAAAGACCTGCGCCCCCCTCACCAAAACACACATTATTCTTGGGATTTAATCGGCCGTAACGCCAATAGTCGGCGATACCTCGCATTCGCTCGTTAGCTTTCGAGCCTTGCTCTAAAAGGACGGTGGGGATGCCTCTTTCGGTCAATCTGAGGGCGGCAAAAAGGCCTGCCGGCCCAGCGCCTACGATTACTACTGGGGCCAGAGATGGTGCTACGGGAATGGGACTGACCTCAAACGCGAGTGGACTCGGTTTTTCCCCGGGACCAAAGACCTCTAAGGTCAGTACCCAATGGGGGACACGCCCCCGGGCATCGACCGACTTGCGAACCAGCCGAAAGGAGCTGAAATCAGGGGCTAAAAGCTTGAGCTTTTCCTCGAGGCTTTCCTCCAGCCCAAGTGCAATATTGTTAAGTGTTTGGCTCATTGCTAGTGCGAACCATTAGCACAAGGACGCTTTTTCCGCTATGGTGCCACCACTTTGAGTACCAAGTGCCAGATATACGTGGACGGGGACGGTTGCCCCTATAAAGAGGACATCTATAAGGTCGCCAAGCGATACGCGCTCGACGTCTTTATGGTGTGTAACCACGAGATGCGAATCCCCAGGGCCAGTTGGATAAAGCCTGTCATCGTGGGGCGGGAATTTGATGCGGTAGATGACTGGATAGTGGAGCATATCGTTCCTCAAGACATCGTCATTACCAACGATCTTTTGCTCTCGAAACGTTGCGTGGATAAAGAGGCGGCCGTACTCGATACGAGAGGCCGGGAAATTACTTCCGAAACCATTGGGGAGTTGCTCGCGACTCGAGAAATAATGTATGAGCTTCGTCAAATGGGCGAAATGAAACTAGGGCCGAAACCAGCCCAGCCCCGTTACCGTTCCGACTTCCTAAGTCATTTGGACGAGATGATCAATAGGATCAACCGCGCTAAAGCTTCAAAAAGTTAAAACGCTTTTTCCTTTTTGGGACGTACTTGCATCATATCGACAATGACGATTCCCGGAATCACTGGAGCCTCTCCCACTCTATTGCCTGTAGTAGAACTATAGTTTCTAGAAAGCTCATCTCCAAAAGCGGGTCTCGCCAGTCTTCCTCTTACAATCGCAAGCGTTCGGTCGGCCTGAAAATCAGATTCCAAAGTTCCTTCAACGATAAGATAGGAATTTACGAACCGAAGCATCACCCCGATGTTCGGAGTGTTCACTTCGCGCTCGATCTGGAGCGCGACTCGTTTCAAATTTTCTGGACTGATATGGACCAAGCTTTTGATGGGAACTGTAGCTTCTTTTAGGGATGCCACGACTTCGTTGATTCTTACTAGTTGAAGTGGCTCTTCTACCTCACCATCAACTAAGATAAGAGGTCCCACAAGATGAACGTTCACTTTAGCGTGCTCTGAAAACAAATCTTTGAGTTGTTGTACGGTGGTCTGGGAAGAGACATTAGGAGACGGATCTGCAGCAAATCCTAGTGAAGTGTAAAAGCAAAAGATCGCTAGAACGAACCCGAGGACAATCAGTTTTTCTCTCATGAAGTCTCCTCTCGAAGTGTTTAGGCCTTGAGAGAGCATAAGGTGTGCCATTTCTGGCAAAGCAGAATTCAAGATTATGGTGGGAAAAGTTTAGACGTATTCTCGAAGTTCGTAAGCGGAATAGC
>JBBQIT010000164.1:0-8442 GCA_038325205.1 Bdellovibrionota bacterium | reverse complement strand
GAATATTGATGTGTCGCAGTTAAACGCGAAAGCTGATGCTTCGCCTGTCCGCTGTTTGGGCAAAGATGCCGAAACCAAGATGGTGGCCGAGGTCGATCGTTGTAAAACGGCAGGGGACACGCTTGGGGGAATCTTTGAAGTCTATGCTTCCGGGGTTCCGGTGGGGTTGGGAAGCTACTCACAATGGGATAGACGACTGGAAGGCAAAATTGGTCAACAGATGATGAGCTTGAACGCTATCAAAGGCGTTGAAGTGGGATTGGGCTTCGCGTCAGGAGCAACTTTGGGTTCTAAAGCCCACGACGAGATCTTTCCGGGAAGTAAAGCCGGAAAGGTGAAGTATCAGACGAACCGATCGGGTGGAATTGACGGTGGAATGACCACGGGTCAGACTATTGTCGTAAAAGCAGCAATGAAGCCATTGGCGACTTTGATGAATCCGCTGAAATCGGTAAAAATTTCAACGAATGAAGCGGCCGCGGCGCACGTAGAACGTTCCGATGTCTCGGCGGTTCCGGCAGCCGCGGTGATTGGTGAGTCTCTTCTCGCGTTCTCCCTTGCAGAGGCTATACTAGAGAAGTTCGGTGGCGATTCGATGACTGAACTACTGCCCCGACTGAAAGAGTGGAATGCCAGCACAAAACCAGAGTAACCTTTTTCTTTGCGGCTTTATGGGCGTGGGAAAAACGACCGTAGGACCGATAGTTGCCAAAGCCCTGAGTTGGAACTTCATCGACACCGACACTATGATTGAAAAGAAGTCGGGTAAATCGATCGCTAAGATTTTTGCGACCGAAGGTGAAAATCGTTTCCGTGAGTGGGAAGGTGAGACGGTTCTTGAAATTGCAGCGCGAGAGCGACTCGTAGTTTCTCTTGGTGGTGGGGCGCTAATCCCCGTTCGAAATCAAGATAGAATTCGCCGCGGTGGAATCCTTATCTATTTACGAGCTTCTGTGAAAACTCTCTTGGAGCGAGTGAAAGGGATTGATCGTCCATTGCTTAAGGGGCTTCAAGGCGAAGCGTTAGAAAAAGAGATGACCGCATTGATTTTAGCGCGGGAGCCTCTTTATAAGTTGGCGTCTATCACTATAGATACTGACGGTAAAACTCCAGACGCAGTCGCTCAAGAAATCGTATCTGAGGTTTCGAAATGGAAACGATCGTAGTCACTCCGGGCGGAAGCCCCGAGCGAGCTTATTCCGTTTTAGTAGGGTCCGAGCTCTTAGCGAATACCGAATGGGCCAAGGCTCTCAATGCCACTCAAGCTTTTATCATCGCGGACAAGCGCTTAGACAAAGTGGCCCTCTCGCTAACGAAGTCCTTGAAAGCAGCTGGATGGAAGGTCGCGAAAGCCTTGCTCTCGGTCAGCGAAGGCGCCAAGGACTATAAAAAGATTTTTCCCGTCTACACCACGCTTATCGAAGAGAAGATGGATCGCAATGCCGTGATTTTTGCCCTTGGGGGCGGAGTTATCGGAGATCTGTCTGGCTTTATCGCGGGCACTTACCTTAGGGGCATTCGCTGGGTAGGAATTCCTAGCACTTTACTCGCTCAAGTGGATTCTTCGGTGGGCGGTAAGACCGGGGTCAACCACTCCCTCGGGAAAAATTTAATAGGTGTCTTTCACCAGCCTTCATTGGTCGTCTGCGATATCGATTTACTAAATACGCTTTCCCAGCGCGATAGGGTATCAGGCTTTGCTGAAATGCTTAAATGCGCGCTCACTTACGATTCGAATAGTTACGATTTTCTCGTTCAAAACGCTCAGCGCATTTTGAAACTGGAATCAGCTCCTTTAACTAAATCTATTTTTGAGACGGTGGGACAGAAAGCAAGCGTCGTTCAGCGTGATGAGTATGAGCGAAGAGGGCTAAGACAGTTTCTGAATTTTGGCCACACGATGGGACACGTACTTGAAACGGCCACCGAATATAAGCGATTCCGTCATGGGGAAGCGGTTCTTTGGGGCATGCGTCTGGAGATGGCTATCTCTACTATTCGCGGCCACCTTCCAGAAACCGTCCGTCAATTAGTCGATGGGGACTTGTCGAAATTACCTGTTCCGACATTGCCTAAAATATCACCTAAATCACTTCTCTCGTTGCTTAAGCGGGACAAGAAAGTGAAGGACGGTAAAGTTAATTTCATTTTACTAGAAGCCATTGGCAAAGCGGTCGCAGACGATCAAGTGACTGATGCTGAAGTGCTTCAGGCCTGGAAGCAGGTTTCTAGTTTGGGGAGCGGACGATGAAGTTCATAGTGATTCACGGACCCAACCTAAATCTCTTGGGGACGAGAGAAGTTGAGATTTATGGGAAGATTACGTTGAATGAGATCAATAAGCAGTTAAAGAAAATTGCTTCTGAAAATGAGATCGACCTTCGAATCTTCCAATCGAATGGAGAAGGAGAGATAATCGACTTCATCCATGCTCAACGAAACTGGGCAGAAGGCATCATCATCAATCCCGCAGCGTACACGCATTATTCCTACGCTATTCGAGATGCGATTAGTTCGGTAGATATCCCAACGGTAGAAGTGCATCTTTCTGACATCAAGAAGCGAGAGCCTTTCCGCCGGAAGTCGGTAATTAAAGCGGTCTGTGTGAAGCAGATCAGCGGATTGGGATGGAAGTCATACCTAGAAGCGATCAGATTCCTCCACTCATCTTTACTCGCCAGATAGAAGAGCCTTAGATCTAGGTAATAGAGCTAACGCTAGCGTTAGCTTTATTACCTATGTCTAGGGTTTGGGGCGAATAGCTTGCTTCACCCTATCGGGTTCAATGACGTCCGCCTGCGGCGTTACTGAAATTCTATAAACTTTGGGGTGGAATCTAGTTCGAGGGCCAGAGAGTGGTCTTTGAGGGAATGAGGCTTTGCGGTCTCGGTACAATTAGGATCTTTCATCTTCGTGACAGTGCTCGTAACCGAGACGCTTTCACCTTTAACTGGAATTTTGACTTCGACGGGATTGTCGGACCACGCAAGGCTCCAATTCGTTTTGCCGCCAGCAAAGAAATAGATGTGAACGTTATTACTTGTTTCTAATCGCGAGAGTTTCGTCGAGCCCGCGAGACGTCGAGATAGCTGCTGGTAAGCGCAATAGGCGGGACGAAGTTCATGTTTAGGTCCCACTAATCCTTGGAAAGCAAATGAGCCGCGATTGAGATTGTTAGGAAGTTCTACCCAATCCTGCTCATTGCCCAACATGATTCCGGCGAGTCCCAATTCCATCGCAGTCACAATCTTTTTCACCGTAGCTTTGGCCTGTTCCATTCGGTAGGCCGTCACGGCGGCTTCGTGGCAAGGGAGCGAGACCGTGCTTAAGCAACGATAAATCTCTTTCGAGATGACCGCAGGGATGGGGGGATTGAATCTTCCATCGAGCATCGGGGCACTTATCGCGTCATCGGCCCATAGCGGTTTACTCAGGTGAAGCTTCTCTAACTTTGCCCTTATCGTGCTGGCCGTTTCGTAAGCGCCTGTGTAATTCGAATTGAAATGGAAAGCGGCCATGTCATAAGCATCACCAAATCCCAAGGCTTGATCCATAAAGGTGAAAGACGCTAGCTTTGGAGTCACGCGCTTTGCAATAGTATCGGTACTGGGATAGTCGTCGAAAATATCTTCCAAAT
Source organism: Bdellovibrionota bacterium (assembly GCA_038325205.1). Lineage (GTDB taxonomy): Bacteria > Bdellovibrionota > FAC87 > UBA2466 > UBA2466 > JBBQIT01. The sequence continues at coordinate 4,805 of JBBQIT010000164.1, read as the reverse complement.
CTACCCCACCCAAAATGATTTGCGCGTTCTTGTCGACCGATTTGATCGTCTTATAAGCTAGCTGCAAAGTGTGTTGATACTCTTCCACTTTCGTTCTCGGTTCGATCTCATAGAGAGACACGCCTTTGGGAGAATAGCGAGCGACGACCTGCTTTAGAAATTTGGAATATTCGGCTTCATTGGAGGAAAGGGACGGTGAAAGTTTCAGCGACATCATGAAATGCGTGACCCTGGCTATTCGGTAGGAGTCGATGACGGCATCCAGTTTCAGGAGAGTTTCAGGTTCTCCATTCTCAAGAAGAATCTTTGCCCATTGGGCGCCCATTTCGCTATAGAGTTTGGCTAGTTCCGGATCTTCTTTAACGAACTCCTGTCCCAGACCAAAGTGACTGATATCGACGGTGCTTCCGACCTTGGCGAAAGTGGCCGTAGTGGGGCGCGAGAAAAGTAGGTAAGCGAAAGCGCCAATCGCGAGTAAAAAAGGCACCAAAGTGAGGAGGGTTTTACGTGACATGGCCTACTCTCTTGTCGGAGTAAAACGAGCCAGGAACGAGCTTAAAGAGAAGGTGAAGTAGGGCTCTGTAACCTATCGGAATAATGGTTAAATTTAGTGAGAAGTGGGGGGTTTTTCCGCGGTCGGCGGAAGCACTTTCCCTAGAAAGGCTAAATCAAATGACCCAGCCCATCCTTCGGCCAAATCGGCATGGCGAATCGCAAGCTCGCTGCCCAGGGTCACCAGAACCGTGTCACGATGGTTATCCAAAAGGGTGCGGTTGACGGGCATTTCCGAGTGAATCTGGCCGACTAGGTGAATGGTGTTGTACACGTCGATAACGGCTCCCAAACGATCCTGAGCTTCTTGCGCTATCTTATCGGCTCGCTGTAAAACTTTGGCAGGAAGGCGACGAGGGGGCACCATATCGACGGTGTATCTCAATCCCTTCAAGGCTTTTCTCAGCTCGTGGAGAAGCTCGATATCGTCGGGAGCCTGGACGTGCTTATCTCTCAAGTCGCAGGTGGAATCGTAGGCCTCTCGTAAACTTTCGGTAACGAGTCTTTCTTCAATCTGGGCGTTTCTAGAATTCTTCAGTACATCGGCTTTAAGATGGCGCTGACACCAATCCCAAAATCTCTCCGAATCCACTTTTTCACAACGCTCCTTAAATCCTTTTTGCGCGATATTTCTCTGCTCTTCGAGGCGCCCTCGGTAGTAGTAGAGCAGGAGCAAAGGTTCTCCTAGGAGGCTTGTGCTTAGCCCGTCCAGGACTTCCACGGCCACGTCGATATCGCGCACAGCTCCCCCCGAGCGGCGAATCTTTTTTAGGGCCTTTTTGATTTTGCTTTGAGTCTTATTGGAGACCAGCGGTTCATAGGATCTGAGCACGGTGCCGAGTTTTCGAGTGGCGACCCTTACTTTATGGATGGAACGGGCGTCATCACTGTGAGCGGCGATATGGGTTCGCTTGGCCAAGCGGTTGACGGCAGTCTCAAAAAGCTCAGTTTGAGATGTTTTGGCCGGTTTTGATCGACCCGGTCTCGGCGGTCTTCTGCCAGTGGGCGCGGGAGGCGCAGGCGGTATAGGGCTAGCCGTGACGGGAACCAGGGAATCGACCATAGTGGCAACATCGCTTGTTCATCCTTGCCAGTCAAATAGAGATGACGTAGCGCATTATAATAGGAGTTTGGTGAGATGGTTACGGTTCGTAAAGCGGTGGATAGGGGACATTTCAACCTTAGTTGGTTGGATACGTTTCATACGTTCTCTTTTGGGGAGTACCACAACGAAAGCTTCATGGGGTTTCGCTCTCTTCGGGTCATTAACGAGGATCGCATTTCTGCAGGGAAGGGGTTTCCCCCTCATTTTCACCGGGACATGGAAATCATCACCTACCTCGTAGGGGGTTCGCTCGCTCATAAAGACAACATGGGCAACGGCTCGACCATCACCCCGGGTGAAATTCAGTATATGAGCGCAGGTCGGGGAGTAGAGCATAGTGAATTTAATCCCGATGATAAGGCCCCCTCACATCTGTTACAGATTTGGATCATGCCTTCCTCGCGAGGGCTTCCCCCGCGCTATTCGCAACAGAAGATCGATCGGCAAACGAAGAATCGCTGGAATATGGTGGTTTCGGAAGATGGTCGGGACGGCTCGATGGCGATTCGTCAGGACGCACAGATCTACAATGCGATTTTGGAACCGGGTCAGGAGACCACTTATGCTTTGGCTCCGGGCCGAGGCGCTTGGCTTCAAGTGATCAGCGGATCGTTAAAGGTGAATGGAACGGCGATAGCGGGAGGCGATGGCGTCGCCATCGAGGATGAGAAAACGATATCGCTAAAATCGATGAGTACGGCCGAGTGTTTGCTTTTTGATTTAGCTTAAGCGCGAAATAACTTCAGCGGTTTTCTAATATTGAATCCCGGAAATACTGTTTTAAGATTGGCTACGCCAAGATGGTGAGTCAGAACTTCGCTGAAAACTTCCCGGTGATCGATCGTCACGGGAAGATCTCTTCCTTCGTAGAGGTGTTCTTCGGCTAGCCCTTTGAACTCGGTGTGGAGCTTTCCCCCGTTCACATTTCCTCCGGCCACGAGCATTACGGATCCATGGCCGTGATCGGTTCCTTTTGTTCCATTTTCACGAGCGGTGCGACCAAACTCGGTGACGGTCACTAAGCATACGTCATTGAGTTTCGGTCCTAAATCTCTCGTGAAGGCTAGGATGGCTTCTCCAAAACCCTTAAGATTCTTCGCTAGAGAGCCTGTTCCCGCTCCTTGATTCGCGTGAGTGTCCCAGCCACCGCAATCAGCGACTGCGATTTGAACTCCCACCTCAGCTTTGATGAGCATCGCGACATCTCGCAACTTCTTTCCCAGTGGATGATCGGGGTAGGCCGCTTTGTGATCGCCCGATTGGGAACGTTCTTGAATAGACTTTAAAATTCCTAAAGCCTTGAAGGCTTCTTCTCCGGCTCCGCGAAAGGATTGGTCTACGGCGTTGCGGTACATCGATTCAAAGCCGCCGCCGTTAGGCTTCTGGCTAAATCCTCCAGCCCTAGCAAAAGTATCTACCGAGCTCATCGACGTGGCGGTAGCCGAGCCCCAGAGAGATCGGGGAAGTTCTGCTCCGATGGCGATAGCGCGCAGAGCACTCGCGTTTTTATCAGGCATCGTTTGCATCGAGCGATTGAGAAAGCCGTCATCGACATTTCGTTTTCCGGGCATTCCCGTTTCTACAAAGTCCTGAGCATCGAAGTGTGAGCGGGTGGGATCGTTCGAGCCTACCTGATGGATGACGGCGAGGGTTCCGTCAGTCCATAACGGTTTAAGATCGGACAGCGCCGGATGAAGTCCGAACACGCCTTGTAATGAGAGAATAGAGTCTTCTCCCTTTTCGGCAATCGCGATAGTAGGACGAAATTCTCGGTAATGTTTGTCGCCCACCGGGGGGAACATCGAGAGTCCGTCTACTGCCCCTCGTTGGAAAACCACGACCAGTGTTTTCTTATTTTGGGGGATGGCGACTGCCGCGCGGCTAAGCCAAGGGAAAGTGACTAAGCTTCCCACTCCCCATTTCAAAAAATCCCTTCGGTGTAGTGTTTTCATGGTTATCGCCTTTGGAATTCGGGGGCTCCCAAGAACAGGCCCACGTATTTTGCTAACTCAGGTTTTCGAATTTCTCCGTCTGGCATCTTGCGCTCATCATTTTTCAACTCTTGAGCGATGGTCTCTTTGGTCCCTTGGCTCATCTCTTCGTGGAAGAAAAGATGGTTCATTCGAGTCATGAGTTCTTGGGGATCGGTTACATTCGACAGTTCATTTAAATGAGATTTGTCTGCGACAACGCCTTCGACATGATTATGAGCCAGAGCCACTCCTAACTGAATTCGTTGCACCAGAGACCCTGGGTTCACCCACGCTTCGGCGATGTCTTTATAACCAGTGGGCGGCTGACAGCGATAGAGCGGTTGTCCCATGCCTCCGACACGTTTGCCTAACTTTGACTCGGTTTCAACGGTACCGCCGAGGGCGCGGACGGCCGACACCGTAAATTCAAAGGGGGATTTGATCTTTGCGTGATACGCCTCTTTCGACCAAAACTCTGGTGACGTGAAGAGAGTGAGATAGACGGAACGCAAATCTCCATCGGTCATTAAAAAGGTTTCGGCTACGCGATTGACCAGAGCTTGAGGGGGCTTGTCCGAAACGAATCGTCGACAGAGTTTTATGGCGATAAATTTTGCCGTCGAAGGATGACGGGCTAGCATATCGAGCACTCGTTCTCCGTCCTCTCTTCCATTGCCGGCTGGAATCCGAGCCCCCAAGATATATTTTTCGCCATCATCGTGCGCCGGCGCTCGAAATTGAAAGTCCGCCATTTTTTGAGGCTGGTCGATCCCCCACCCTGTAAAAGCCCGGGCGACCTCTTTCACATCTTTTTGCGTGTAGCCGCCTTCCACTCCCAAAGTATGAAGCTCCATGAGTTCGCGGGCATAGTTTTCGTTCAACCCGCGAGGAGTTTCTATCCCATCGTTTTTGTGCCTTTCGCGCTTGGGAACGAAACCTGTTTTCACGCTTAACATGTTATCGAGATAAAAAAGCATAGCGGGGCTTGAGGCAGTGGCTCCAAGAAGATCTCGAAAGCGCCCAAACAGGTGAGGGCGGATCACATCTCTTTCATAACTAGCCAAGTACCATTTCACTTTGCCTTTGGAAGCATCGACGTTGAAATGGTTGAACCAAAAGTCGGTCAGAACTTCGGTGAGTTGTCTTTTGGAACTAACCGCCCGAATCAATTTCTG
>JBBQIT010000163.1:0-8444 GCA_038325205.1 Bdellovibrionota bacterium | reverse complement strand
GTATCAAAGGACGGTCGCAACCGGAGTCGACGCCCCGTTACTTTGGAAAGTGAACTCGATGTCGTGCACCGGCAATAGCTTGCTCTTTAATGCCGCACGGCACTCTTTAATCTTCCCCTATCTACAAGATGGGTTCTCGGGCGTAGGCGAATACCTACTCCCCTAATTTTCCCCCATTACGAGGATTCCTCAGACGCGCAATGAGCTTCTAGCTCTCTGCGCGTTTGTCGTTTTGGATTCAATAAATACAAATATTTAAAACCATTTTCCGTTTTTTTCCTCGCACAGTTTGTACACGGATCTTCTAATTTCCCAATGGCAATCCAGAGTTGTGGAAAAAATCTCCTAAAAATGTCGCTGCCCAAAAAGTGAGCAACAAATAGCATCTAGATACGAGGGCTTAAGTGAGGGAGCCTTCCTCTGCCTATCCGTAAGCCATCTGTAACGAGTGAAACCACCTGTCCAAAATAGCGACAGCATAATTGGATCGTGTTTTTACACACACTCCTCGTCGATAAACCCTCGATTCAAAAAGACTATATACGGCAGAGCCATAGTTATTGTCGTAGTACGGTGCCACTGAATACAGTTGGCATACGTTTCGCTAATACAATTGGTAGCCCCCTAGTGATGAATTGCGTCTTGGCCTTGGAGGATTGCTCATGATTCAGATGGTTGCGGCCCACTTATCGAACTCACTTCACTTAATACCGATCGTGCTCTTAGGCGCTTTTGCGGTTCTTATTATGTTGGAACGTTTTCTATCGCTTTACCTATCTCTTCCCTTGCCGAACGCTAAGTCGTTCTTCAACCGCGTTCGTGAGCTAGTTTCGAAGGACCAAACGGGCGAAGCTATCGCGATGTGTGAGAAAAATAAGCGCCGTCCAGCCGCAAACATCATGAGAGAAGGTCTTTTAAGGGCCCACCAAGGCGAAGCTTCGGTTCGAAATGGAATTGAACTTGCCTTAACTGACGCTTCTCAAAAAATTTCGGCCAGAACTCACTTTTTGGCGACTCTTGCCAACGTTGCCACCCTCTTAGGATTGTGTGGAACGGTTTGGGGACTAATTAAGTCCTTTAGCTCGGTGGGCGAACTCTCCGCTCAACAACGAGCGGCAGCCATGGCCTCTGGTATTTCTACCGCCATGAACTCAACGCTTCTGGGTCTTGGAGTCGCGATTATTTGTATGGTTGGCTATAGCTTACTTACGAATCGGGCCAATAAGCTCAATAGTGAAATAGAGCGAGCCGCCATCAGTACGATGGACGCGGTAACGGAACGTTACTTAGCTTCTGACTCTGAAGTTTTAAGCGCTTAACCTACTTAGCCAAAGGAAACGATGAGTTTTACTCGCACATTTAAAACAACGAAGAAAGCGGAGACGCAGCCGGTCCATTTGAACATGGCGCCGATGATCGACTTCCTAGTGATCACCATCGCGTATCTGCTTGTCTCCGCCTCTTTCTATACGGTTCAGGTCATTGATTCGTCCGTAGAAAAGAGCCAAGCAACTTCTGGGTCTAGCGCGGGTGCCGAAACTCAACGTGTGGTTGAAGTCGTCCTTAAGCAAAATAAGAATCTATCATTACACGTAGCCTCGACCGACACGATCGATGTAATTAATTCGATTTCCGGCAACTGGGCTACTGCTCAACTGGTGCAACACCTCAAAGCCCTGAACAATCCACAGAACCCGGTCCAGTCCGTCAACCTGAACGCAGAAAGCGATGCCAGCTACGGCGACCTCATCGAAGTCATGAATGAAATCCGACGTACGATCCCCAATGTCACGTTAAACGTTAATCATCCTTAGTTCATCAGCAGCCCGTAAGTTAAGGAGTCCGAATGTCCATGTTTCGCCGAAACAGCACGACTATGCCGGAAAAAACGGTCCAACTTCCGTTGGCCCCAATGGCAGACGTGTTTATCGTAATTTTAATTTTTATATTGAAGAGTCTCGCTTCTGACCCCGGCGCTTTAGCTCCGAACAACACGGTTTCTCTTCCTACAGCGAACGGCCAGAGTGAAGCCCAGGCGACTGAATACCGAATCGATATTTCGAAGGATTCTCTTTCTCTTAACGAGCAGAGTTTAGTGACTCTCTCTAACTACCGTTTTCGTAAAGAAGATCTCGATGAAAAAGGGCTGCCCAAGGGGCTCCAAGAAACTTTGCAAAAGAAGTTACAGGGACAAAGCGGTGCTGTGGCCCAAGCTAATCCCATGACCGTGTACGCGGATAAAGAAGCTCCTTACGATACCGTTCGTACGGTGCTCTCGATAGCGGCAGATTCTGGATACTCGAGACTTCAAATTGCTGTGGCAGGAGATCGCTAGGAAACATGAGACCATCTCTTCCTAAATTCTTATTACTCATCTCCCTCTTGGGTACGCCAGGCCTCGGCATCGACGCCGATCCCTTTCTTGCGATGAGCCGCAACACAGCCCCCAAGAGCTTAGACCTCGTGGCTGTTTCCGTATTAGAGGATGCGATTCAAAAATTGCATCCTTTGACGAAGCGTTACCAAGGTACCGCGCAAGAATGGTCCATACGCATCCGTCTTGCGGAGAGCTATCGAAATAAATCAGCTCTCTACCCCCGCGTTCAAACCGAAGGAAGAAACTATAACGCTGAATATAAAGCGGCTATCGCCTCTGAAATCGATCAACTTAACGTTTTGATCGCCCATTGCAGCCAACATCGTCTTTGTGCCGATAGTTACCTTCTCCGAGGCACAGCTTGGAAATCTCTCGAAAACATCCCTGCTGCGAAAGCCGACTATATTTATGTGATTACTCACTTCGCGGGCGAAGAGGGTGTCGAGCAAGGCACCCTTTATTTAGCCGAGCTCGAAATGAACGAAGGCGAATATGTTTCGGCTCTCTCGCATTTAAACTCACTAGCCAAGCGACCCGACCTCGAAATCTATCCTCGAGTTCTTGACCGGATCTCTTGGAGCTATCTCGCCCTTGGAAATTTCGATAAGGCTTTAGAAATCAACGTTAAGAACATTAAATTTGTAACGAGCAGCGAGTTTAAGGATAACACCACCCTTCACCCAGAGGTTCTCGCTCTTAACGAGAGCATTTTCCTAGCGCGTGCCATTGAAGCTAAAAAGCCAGGCTTTGACGGGTTTATGGCGGCTCGCCGAATTGCGGAAGACTTGCCAGAATTTTTACGTCCCTCCGCCATCCGAGTGTTTCCAAGCTTAATCACTTCCAAAGAATGCGCTCACTCGATTGATACTTTTTCTAAAAGTATCATTCAAACCCAGCCTGAGAAAAAAGAGACGTGGGAAGTCGCAAAAGTCGCTCTTGAAAGAGCAGCTACCCACAGAAGCCTGCCCTCTCTCGAGACCAATTTGAATGACCTCTCTTTTGGCGTTTCGAAATATCCAAAGCTGGTAGGTGACATCACCGCAGCGTTGAGAAAAGCCGAGAAAAGTATTTTAAGCCTCTTGGCGGAAGAAAATGGAACTTTGACCGCTGACCAACAGAGACAAGCGACCCGTCTTTTGAAAGAAATCTACACGATCGGCGTCGATTACTTCCAACGTAATTCGCTAGCCTCCGCTCAATACCAATTTAACCTCGCCGCTTTGGAATTCACTGATAGAAACTACGCCAAGTCGGAAGACCTCTTTCACACGGTTTGGAAGTCCTCGACGGGGAACTCGGATAAAGCCAAAGCGTTGCGACAGAATGCTTTAGGTCAGTTAGTCATCGTACGATACCGACGAATTCTTGCGATGATGGCCCCGGGCTCTGTAGTAGAAGGAAAAGTGATTCCTCTCACGACAAAGTGGGATGAATGGCGAGCGCAAGCGAAGCCTTCTAGTTCCGATGAGATGTCTGTGATGTGCTTTACCTTAGCGAAGTCGATGTATGGCAGCCCGCAACGACAGCCTTCACTGGTGAGACTCATTCAATATTTGAAAGAATTCCCTAAGTCGAACCTTCGTCAAGAAGCCGCCAAGCTCCTGATTGCCCACTATACAGAGCAAAAGAATTGGGAAAACTTGTACGAAGTTGCTAGTAACCTCTCCAAATTTCAATGGCCAAGTACTGCGTTCTCAAACGGACTTCGTCTTGTTCAAGCCAACGCAGCGGTCGGTATTGTTCAGAGCCAGTTTGATGAGAAAAAGTATAAGACGGCTTTGGACTCGGTCCATCAATATGAACCTTTAGCGATTGGACTGGCCCCTGAAGCAAAGCTTTACAACTTGGCAGTTGCCTCCGCTATGCAACTCTCCGAAAAAGAAATTGCGCTTAGCTATTTAGAAAAAGAAGAAGCTATCGCCCCCTCGGGAAAAAATCGCTATCGCATCGCCTTAATTCGCGGTAGTCGTCTTGAAGATAAATTTGAGTTCGAACAAGCGGTCTCGGAATACTCCAAGTTCTTAGGACGCCTTACGCCTAAAGACGGTGTTGCCCCCAGCGATTCTGCTCAATTAAAAAATCGTATGACGATGCTTGCTACGATTTCGGGCTCTTCTCAGACCTTAAAGACCGTGCTTACAACACCCAACTTCTGCCGCAGCTCCGCTCCTTCGGTTTGCGTTGACCTCACCTCGCTGAACTCTTTCTACCAAGCGCTTGAATCGCACGGCAGCGGTTCGAACAAAACGAAAATCAAAGGTTCAAGCTTTGAAATGGCGAGCGCCAAATTTATCGCCCTTGACCACAGGTCCCCTGAAGCCTTGCAAAAGTTAGGAAGCTGGAGAGTAGCGCTTGAAGAAGCTGGCGTCGGACAAGACAAAGATGACTCCTTGGATAGCTACCGCTCTTTCGCGGTTTTGACCCATACGGCTCCCTATATCGTTGAAACACTTCGCGCTGAGAGAAGCCGCATCCGGGCTAACTTCCCCAAGCGATTCGACCCGCAAGCCCTTCATGCGAGAATTCGAAACATTAAGCACTTTGAAGCTACCATCGCTCAATTGAAATCTGTAAAAATCCCTGAGTTCCAGGCTGCTTGTCGAAACGAACTTGCCGGAAGCTATGAAGATTGGGCGACGGACTTAGACGTGCTAAGCGATCGTTTAAACAAGACGGATGCTAATTCAGCTTCGGCCATCGGCCCCGTACTAGCCGAGATGACCGCGAAATTTAGAAATTTGGCATCTTCAACGATCTCTACTCCGAAAGATAGAACTCCTGCTTTAGCGATGCCTGGCTTGGTACCTTTTGCTCCGGACGAGATTGTCTCTCGCATGGGACTTCTTGCTCCACAAAGCGGATGGAAAGAGGAATCGATGCAAGGTTCGGACAAATCCTCTCTGTTGAAAAAGAATATCGTTCACGCCTTGTCAGTCCAACAGTTTGTTCGAGCGAAATATCTCGCGGCAGTCGGACATCATGACGGTCTACTTTCTGACTCGGAATACTCCGTCGTCGCGACGATGCAAGGAAGTTTGTTTGAGTCTTTTTTCGAAGGAAAAGGACAATCTCAGGGAGAAAACCGATGAGAATGTTTATGCTTCTCTTTTTAGTGTCTTCACTAGGTCTTGCCGAATTAGTACCCAGCAAAGTCGTGAAAACCATCGCGCCCGTAAAATCCCAGTCTCTGACGATTGATGCTCACGAAGTGCGCGGTGTGGATCGAAGCAAATTGGGCCTAGTGATGGACGCTGATTCAGGTGACGAATCGGCGCTTCATCCCATGGACAGCGGAGACGTCAATTGGAACGAAAAAGTCCGTCAAAGCACCGAGGAAATGACCCAGTGGTAAAACGCCATCAACAATTAATGGTTCGAGTCGAAGGACTCGGCAAGTCGAGAAAAGAGCTGTGGACGCCAAACCGTCCGCTGCCTTTGCTCTTCCCCGAGGGCTGGAGCTTACGTAGTTCAGAAAATAAGTATATTCTGTCGCCTAAACGCCGTGGATCTTCGAAAGTGGTTCCTATCGTTTTCACGGAGCAACAGGCCAAATCGGGCGTATCTTTTAAGCTCGGAAAAGCTAAGGAGATGCGCCTTCAGATCTGGCCCACGTCCACCTCGGCGAAACGTTGGATTTCGAACTCCAATTTCTCCGCCTCCGACAGCAATCTTGGCGTGATGGTACTTTCCGGCGAAGGCGAGCAAATACATTCTTCTGAGCTTTGCAATCAAGCTTTTCGGGGAGTGCATCAGGACAAATCTCTTTTTTACTTCCGAATCGTCGAAGGCAAATTGCAACTTCAATTCGAAAGCGATGAAGTTCACGCCCTTCATCGCGGTCGAAAGCTATCAGCGCAAGAAATTTCGCGCCTTTTGCCTTCCCAATGGGAAGAGATTTCCGTCGTATTCCAAAATCACTGGTGGAAGCTCAAATGGATTCATCAAACTTCGGAAGCCAGTTTCTTTGCTGAAACCCTAATGACGCGCGCCGCGAAAGCGGTCGGTGCCGCAGCTCTATTATTGATGGTGTTTGCCGTTCCGATCCTCGAGCACGCGACACAGTCGAATCATGGAGCTAGCTATACGGTTGGTCTGAATGGCAACGAAAAGGGTCCTGAAGGCACCGTCACTATCAAAACGTTTTCCAAACCGGTTCAACAAACTCTGGTGCCTCCCACTGTAGCCGCCCAAGCGGTCATCCCCGCTCCAGAAGTCGCCGTCATTGCTCAACCCACGAAGGCCAAGGTAGGGGTAGCGAGTAAAACGCCTCAGAAGGTTCGTGCGGGAAATACTACGACCATCGATAGAGCCGCCGCCAAAGCTCTTGCCCAAGCAGAATGGTTGAAAAACCAGATGCGCTCCTTTGATGCCAAAGGGTCTCTTCAAGGGGCAGTCGCGCGAAAAGGAAGAAACAATTCGCCCACTTTAGCTTACGGCATGTTGCAGATCCCAAGCGCCCTGTTGTCCGACAGCAAGCCCGGGATTCGTGAAGCCGCGAGTGCGTTACCCGGAGGCGGTCAGCAAGCGAAAGTTCCTACGGAAGACGACGACATTAAGAAGACGCTCAAGGCTGCTAACGACAATGTGATTTTAGATAAGGAATCTGGAAGCTACTCTGTGATCGGTGGATTAACCGCGGCTCAAGTTGAAGAAGCCGTTGCCAATCACTGGAGCCAAGTTCGCTCTTGCTATGAAACGGCTCTTGGACGCAAATCCGGGATCCAGGGCAAGATGCTCCTTAGTTTTATTATTGGTAAGACCGGCAAAGTGGACGGCATTCGTATCGCTGAGTCTACTATCGCCGATAACAAACTAGAAAACTGCTTAGTTCATCAGGTCCGCAACTGGATATTCCCAACACCGACGAGTGAAGACCACGTATCTGTCTCTTATCCGTTTGTCTTCAAACCCGTCGGAGTTGACTGATGAATGTTAAAATTTTCCTGCTCATAGGCTCCTTCATTTGCGCTTCTCAGGGAATGGCTTCGCAGACTCACGTCGAACAGCCTTGCTCGAGCGATGAAAAGTGGAACCTTAACAGCTCTTACACTAGCGACTCCAAAAGCCGCATCGAGAGCATGATCTCCACGGCGACTCGAGTGAAAAATTCTTCTAAAAAGGCCATCGATGGTTTAGAAAGCATCGCCCTCCTTTCAAAGAAGGAAACCACCAAAGAAGGGCAACTCATTGCGCTTTATGCTACCGGTCGAGTGTACTTTGAGCTGGGCTACTACCATCTGGCGCAAAAATTATTTAACGTTCTTATTCAGCGCAAACACGATATTTCAGGCGCCGGAATCGATATCGCCGGAATCGGATGCTTGAATGAAATCCATCACCGAGCCCCCTTTTTAGCCCTACCTGAAGCCAATCTCCCCGTTTATGAGAACCTGGCCAAGCAAAGTCTCTCGGCAAAAGATAAAGAAGTCGTTCACGAAGCTGAGTTTGCTTTGCTTCAAGAGAGACTTCGCGATGGTAAGACGGACACCGGGTCTGGATTTTCTTTCCTAAAGCAAAATACGGCTTATTCCTTCTTAGGAAACGCTCTCCTCGCTTTGAATCGAGGAGACAAAAATCTCGCGGTTCGCTCTTTAAACGATTTCTTTAAAGCTAAGACGGAAAGCCCCATCCGTCATCGCGACCTAGCTTACCTTTTGCTAGCTAGGACCTATGCTTCGCAGCGAAAGTTCCCGTCTGCGATCCAAAACTTTGCCCACATTACGAATCACTCAAACTATTTTCCAGATGCGGTTTCCGATATGGGCTCGCTTCAATTGGCCGGCGGAAAGTATTCGGATGCCGTAAATAGCCTTTCCAATCTAGAGTTGGGCACCCTTTCTCATACGTTTCATCCGGAAGCCAATATTCGCTTAGCCAGCGCGTTAACCCAGCTATGTCAGTACCCGGCTGCACGAGATACTTTGACGGTCTATAGCGGTCGCTACAGCCAAGCTTCGGAGTATCTTAAGAATGCGTTAGGCTCCGAAGGTTCGCAATCTCTCTACAGCCGCATCGCCAGATTCCAAACGGAAAATAGCCCAAGTCTTGGTGAAGAGATCGTAGTTTT
>JBBQIT010000162.1:0-8475 GCA_038325205.1 Bdellovibrionota bacterium | reverse complement strand
GGCGAGCCGCTCGCTTAATAGAAGCAATCGCGCTTTTGCGACGGTAATGCAAAACATTGAAGCCCTCAATGCTTCGGGGGCTCAGCTACAGACTTCCACCGTTTCCCTTCCTTTCGTTGTTAGGCCAAACGGGGGAGTTGCCATTCAGTTTATGGTTCGTCTCCGTTACACGATTCACGTGACCGCAAGCGGTGATTTCTTGCTCGACCCAGTCGATTTTGCCGACCCAGCAAGAGATCCGATTTTAGCGACGGTTTCCATTCCGATGGACGCAAGCCCACCCTTGCCGCTGGGCCGAGAGATTGAAGCTTGGGCAAGACTCGTCTCTCAACTTTCGTTTACTTTAAACCAAAGCGCTCAAGAGTTAGCTGCAGCAGAAACTTCGCTGTCTCCCATTGCCTTACTTGCACGAGCGAAACAAAAACTGCCGTCGACTAACATGGCAGGCGTCACCCTGCCCCCAGCTTCGGTCAAAGTGCCGGACGTCATTCCTGTGCGACGAGTGCCCACCGCCCCTCCGACGCCTCCGCGAACTCGCGCTGCAGGAATCGGTACCGATGCGGGAGCCCGCCCGGCGCCAGTGATCTACGCCGGTGGCCCAAGTCGATATTCTCCGGCGCCACCTCGCCTGGAAAGACAAGTTACGCCAAGCATTTTCCGTGCTGGCGTGGCCATGAGCCATCCGCATGCGGTCGCACATGGGGCAGACGTTGCTTCGCTCGATCAATTTATCCTTACTCGCCTTCAACAATTATCCGAAGAGGCAGGTTCCACCGGTGCGTCACGCGAAGCTGGACTGGCCGCCCTCGTCGAATTGGAAAGAGATCTTAATGACAATGTGGGCATGACTCGCCTTAGGAGTGAAATTGCTCGGGTAGCCCTTCGCCATCGTTGGATTACCGACAACCTACAGTTTGCTTATGGACGAGAGCCCAATCTCAGCGCGAGTGACATCTCTCCAGAAATGAAAGCCTGGCTGATTCCTTATTCCGTGCGAACGGCGATTTTAAATATTGGCTACTCTATGAATCACGGGCGAACAGAGTATAGAGATATTTTAAGAACTGCCGTGGCCGATAATTTAGATACTTTATCTTTGCTACCTTTTCAAATTCAGAACGCAAACCAAGACCGGATGGAGATCGCGACGATTCACGAACTTCTTGGGCTCGCCGCGCGAATTCCGGAGCTAAACGATGGAGCCTCCTCTATTAACCAAGAAACTTTCGAACGCGCCTTATGGGCTTCATGGTTATGGAGCGACACTGTGATTACGGATAAAGAAGCGCTCAAACGCGCGACTGCGCAACTTTCCCTCATTGCAAGGCAGCGGCATGATGAAGGCTTAATTCAAAGAATCCATGATCAACACTTCACTGGGAACTTTGCCGTCGTCGCACCCAAGCTATTCCAGAAGGGTTGGAGAGACGCCGCGAACCACTCATTGGTGCTGTTCTCCATCAATCCCACGAGAGACTACCTCTTCAGCAGGAATTTTACGGGCCCCCAACACAATGTTCATTGGCCCCAGACAAGCACAGGATATTGGGATGGCCAACCTATCGGCATCGAACACTGGCTACGCGATGCTAAACGAGCCGAACAAACTCGCCCGCTAGCTCCGGCGTCGCCATTTGGCACTGGAACGGAGACTCCTGAACGCACAGTTAGCGATCCCTTGCATCATAGACGAAATTTCTATCTCGAAGCTTCAAGGGCGGTTTCGAAGAAAAAGGGCCTGCTTGAAAGTTCTGGAAAACGTTTCGTTGGCTCGTATCGCGACGCCATAAATGAGGGAATGCTTAAGTCATCAATCGCAGCAGTAGCGGCAATGGATTCGCAGATTGGCGAACCTAGAATGCTTGAGGCGATGAGCTGGGCCGAAAACGAATTACAAGGGCTGGCCACTAGCCGTGAAGATGAGACTGTCGCGCAGGAAATGTGGGCAGACGTAAGGTCCATGCTCGAACAGGGCGGAGTTTCCGGAGACGAAGTTCGTGAAAACTGGTGGAGAAATATACGTACTCGAGTTTACCGAGAAACCGCCGATCGCATTGGTGAAGCGATGTTAAAGCGAGCGCAAAGCGGAGATTTAAACACCCCTGTGGTTGGTGTTCGTGACGTCGCCCACGCGGCGGCGGTGGCTTACGCAAAACAGGTAGTGGAGTCGCTTGAGAATCTGAGGAAGGTGACTCCACGCCAGGGTTCCACCCAACCGGTTTACGTTTCTGCTATGGCCACCGCTTTGGGCGTAGATCATTACGACTTAAGAAATCGACTTTCGGACGCCAAAGTGCGAACGACGTCATTTCGCCGTAACGACAGACAGAGCACTGAAGACCAGCACCTTCCGTTTAATGAGTTTGAGAATTGGTTGCGCCAAGGTCCCGACTTCGGTCGACGTCTGGAGTTTACCGTTCCCGAGCCGAGTCACAATTAAGAATCATGGTGGATTGGCGCGAGGTTTCAGATGTCTTAGGCTCCACCAGCTAAGACACGAATCCCACCCAAAACATAAGTGTGATCTTCCGGATCCGAAGTATGGATACTTCGACCAACAGAACCATAGATCATGAGTGATTTCGTGATCAGGCCAATGAAGCCGACATTCGAAACAACGACCTGATTTCGAATCCCATCAGAGTCATTTGAAACGGCTTGTAATGTGAAGAATTCGCCCATAATCGAGAGATATTTTAATACAGGAAAACCAACCCCAGCAGACGCGCTAACAAAACTCGAAGTGTCCGTTTGCGACGAAATATTGTAACCAAGATTCGCCGTCAGTCGAATATCCCCATTAGGCATGTGACCTATCTTTTTTGCGAACAACAAAGGAAAGGTCGCAATTGAACCCGAACTCGTTAGTCCCTCTTCTGTGGCTTTTGAACTCGGAGTCACAAACTCAACTTGCGGATAAACGGAAATCTCAGTTTGGTTTTCTTCGTCGTCGTAAAACTGATACTTAATGCCCGCTTTCGAGTTTCCGATGGCGCTAGTATTCCTAGCGTCCTCTTGTCTCATGAGATAAGGAATCTCGTACTTCAATTGAAAATTATCCCCGACTCCGTAGTTGAGATCTAACAAGGGAAGCTCCCAATTGTTCTCGCCTTTTGAGAGATCACCATCGAAAGTAATATTAGCTTCCCAGGCATTACAGCCCGGTGTCGAAGGATCGTCAGTATAGAGTGGAGGGGATTGCGGAGTCGCCTCGACTCCCTCTTTGGTTTCTGGCTCACACTTCGACGTTAAGAAATGGAATCGGCTTTCGCCCTGTGCGAAAAGATTCGATACCCACAAAAAACAACCCAACAAAATAAGCTTCTTCATCTGCTACTCCTTTACCTCGCGGGGCCTACTGCCAAACCACAGTGATGAGTTGGGCAGTAATACAAATAATTGACGCGTAGTTCTCGTAATTGGGAATGTGTATAGCAAAAAAATGCATGCTAAACCTTTCTTCTCCAGAGTTAACTGCGCGATGAGTCGGTGGGGGATGAGTTATTCTTTGAAAGAATGGTGACATTCAATCACGAATTAATTTCACGTCTCCTTTTTGGAGCTTGAAAGACGAAGAGCGGCATCACTATGATGATTTCTCAAATAGGAGAGACTCAGTGAATAAAACAATCGTCGAAAAAAGCATGAGTAAAGTCCCTGCACTAACACTTAGTTTTTGGATTATCAAAATCGCGGCAACTACATTGGGAGAGACCGGCGGTGATGCTGTTTCGATGTCGATGAACTTGGGCTACCTTGTCGGGACTGCGATCTTCGCAGTTATTTTTTTGGTCGCGGTGACCATTCAAATAAGATCCGCACGATTTCATCCATTTATCTATTGGATGACGATCATCGCAACCACTACGGTGGGAACTACGCTCGCCGATTTTGCGGACCGATCTTTGGGAATTGGTTACGCAGGCGGTTCGGCGCTGCTTTTAGCCTTGTTGTTAGGTTCTCTTGCCACTTGGTATTGGACTCTCGGCTCCGTGTCGGTTGAGACGGTGAGTAATCCAAAAACCGAAATGTTTTATTGGGTCACCATTATGTTCTCTCAGACTTTGGGAACCGCTTTGGGAGACTGGACCGCCGACACGGCAGGGCTTGGTTACAGCGGCGGAATTATACTTTTCGTTTCCTTATTGGCGTTAGTAGCCGCGCTCTATTATTGGACGAGCCTCTCACGCACCATTCTGTTTTGGGCTGCATTTATTTTGACTAGACCTTTGGGCGCTGTCGTCGGGGATCTCCTGGACAAGCCACACGCTTCCGGAGGACTGGCCCTCAGTCGTTACTCTGCCTCCGCAGTGCTGCTGATTTTTATCGGCGCGAGCTTAATGCTTTTTCGGCATCGGGCAGCTGAGAAGGCTCACTGAGGAGGAAGACCTCGCGAAAGGTGGATTTCCATTTTCAGGCGCACGCTATGGCTCCTTTCAGTACTGAAAGTCAGCCTGACCCCTTTTGGGCATCGGGGGTGACGACGATCGTCGCCTTCGCGGTACCACCCAGGCACAAAAGTTTCGGCATACCCATTGCACTATGTCCCCCTACCCTGAGAGAGAGGCGCCTTCCGAAAGGACCTCGCATGTACCGTTATTATTTTTTGTTCGTCGTTTTGAATCTATTCACTTTTACTTCCGCAAACGCCGAAGTGAGATACCGTCGGGTCGCAAATCCACCGGTTCGCTCAAATCAAGTCGCGCGGTTGGTCACCCCCGTTTATCTTTCCCAACCCTCTAAAATCTCTGTCGGATTCGAAGGCGGTCTCACTTTTGGTTCCACTTCGATCAAAGTAGGCGGGGCCTCGCAAGATTCCGAGGCACGTAAAAACTTCGCAGGGGGCGCTTACGTCGATATCGCGGTTAGTCCGTACTTTTCTATCTCACCTGAACTTTTATACCTTTCTAAAGGTGTCAGCTCTGGCGGGGTGAAATACAAATTCGACTTTGTCGAAATGCCGGTTCTCGCCAAAGTGAAGTTTGCGACCGGAAGCGTTCGCCCCTTTGTTTTTGCCGGGCCGAGCGTGGGAATTCCCATGTCCAAGTCGAGTGAAGCATCCGACGGAACCGTCACGGGTATCGATGGCGGTGGACTGGTTGATCTAAGCCTCAATGCCGGTGTGGGCTTGGAGTTTGATCTCGGACGTAATGTCTCGCTAACGACCTCGGGCCGCTACATCCATGGTTTCGTCGACCAGACTACCGAATCCGGCCAGGAGATTTACAACCGCACCTTACTGTTTATGACAGGTCTTCGCATCGGTCTCTAACCTTTCTCAGTCTTGGGCGCAGGGGATCGAAGATTCGATCCCCTGCGTTTTTTTCGTATCGACTACTAAACCTGGCCATTTGGAATGGGGACTTTTCGACACCGAAGACCCAAAATGTGAGAAAAAAGTGCGTTATTATCAGAGATAGCGTGCACGATTCTCTGGCATCTAATGTGCACAGTGTGCCTCCAAGGGATTAGTACTTTTTAAAAAGGGGATACCACATGGGTTTGGGCGGAATAAAATGGCTGTGGCTGCTACTGGCGTTCTGGGCGATGCCCCTAATCGCTGCGACCGAGAACGGATGCTACCATACGTTTCACTCCACGGAATGCACAGACAAGCGATTTGACGCCTACGGGGTTCTCGTTGGCTGTGTGAATTTCTCTACTTCGACGGTCGCGGTACCTTGCCAATCCCGTTGTTGGCAAACGACCGCCTGCGCCGCTCCCATGGGAAACGAATTTGGAGTGGTTGTTGGCTGTTATTATCAAGAGACTAAGGTAACGTGCCATTAGCTTGCAGAAGTAAGCTTACTTCTGGTCGTCTACGACTTTCAGCAGTCTTTCTTTAAGAAGACTTCTGGTGGCAAGTCCTGATTTACTGTTCCCAGGCTCTTCCAAGAAGGAGACCATCACGGGATCAGTTTCCAACGTTTCCGAAGCGTCATCCGTGGGAGATTCTCGCACGAATTTAATCGCGGCGTTTCCGTGGTCTTTCGGGCTAAGCGAATACTCTACCCGCACGATATGGTTCTTACCGATCGCGGTGTACAGCGCATCGTGCGGACCCCGCAGGGCAAAAAAGGCCGAATCCGGGTTGTCGGTGACTTTCGAGTGGACATCCATCGCCTCGCCGATCTTGAAATTACTCAGATCATTTCCGGCAAAAATCTTGGCGTGTTCCAGAATGTCTTTATTGTCCTCATGGAAACTCTCGCCGGTAACACTTTGTGACCACGCCCAGTTTCGTTTGCCGTCTATCATCAGAGACTTGGCCTGCTGCTGAACCGTGAAGGAGAGCGTCGAAACGTGCTTTTCATTGTTTTCGCCGGTCCATTCCACACTGTTCTGAAATTGAAACGTATCTTCGATAGCGTTCTCGAAGACTCTCCCTTGGATCGAAGTGCATACCGCCTCGAAAGAGTTTTTACCGCGAATCACTTTCGCTTTAATAGCGGCGTGGGTGATATGGGAAAGCGTTAGCTGGACTTCAAATTGACCGTCCTGACTCACCAAGCGATCTTCGGCTGATGAAGGCGAAGTATAAGTGAGAACCAAAACCAACAAAAATATCTTTAAACATAAACGCATGTGATTCTCCTTAAGGGGTAGCAGCACTGGCAGAAAAAGGAACGGCATCGGTCATCTTGGTAATTTGGTCCCTAACATCGTCGTCCGCCACGTCATCCAGCGTGTCCGAACCCTCGATTTTAGAGAACAAAGAAATATCCTCTAGAACGCCCACGGCTTGATAGTCGTTCTCATTTACCTTCTCCAGATAGATCTTAGAAGACAGGATTCCCGGCTTTTCATAAGTCATTTGGTAGACAAAACCCGCGACCCTCCCGGTTCTTTTTGGCTTTATCGTCACCTGAAATTTGCGAACGAAGGAGCTATAAATGAAATTGATTCTTTGTAGGGCATTAAAGAGCGAGTCATCCTTTGAGTCGAGATCGACTTGCGCGGGCATCTGCAGCTTGAGCGCACATCCCCGCTCAAAACTGGTCTTGTAACCCCCGCATTCCGCAATCGCGTCAGCCATCCCTCTGTATTCCGAGTCGAAGCTTACGCCCGCCAAAGTATGCGTGACCGATTTGGCCGTCGGCATTCGCGTGATCTTAAATACCAACTGGGGTGTGCGGACCTTATTATTAGGCAACTTATTGACTCGCGAGATCACACAAGTGAGTACCTGCTGAACCCCAAATTCCGAGAACTGACCTTTGACGGAGCATTTGCTCGTCATTGATTGGTCTTTCACGTCCAGCTTTGCCGTGAAACGAGAAAGCTTTAAATCCACCGCCGTCAGGGTCACGGTCAACTTCTTGTCGCTAGAGATCCGGGAGCTAAGCACATCTTCCGCCAGCGCCGATCCCGAAAATAACACGGTGAAAAAAAGGGACAAAAGAGACATCCTTGCGCACTTCATTGATTTTCTCCAGGAGAGGGATCGCATTGAATTTCAAAACGCATTGTTTCCATTAGTTCGCAACCCCGGGAAGTCCCTCAGTCGAGGCAGGAACCGACGGAGCATTCTCCGCCGTCGGGGGGCCACCGTCCGTTGTCGAACTAAGAATGGGAGCGCCTCCGTTGCCGCTGGTGGCATTCACTAGGCCGATGATCTTGTCCGGCGACCACATCGTGTGTTTCTCAGAGTTAAAATTTACGATGGCCGTTTTTAGCTCTTTAAGTTTGTCGGACGCCGGCTTTCCCATGGTGTTCATGGCCATCAAGATAGCTCTCTGCATTTTTGAACCGGGTTTCACCGTCAAATGAAACTGCGCCACCGACTCCAACCAATCAAAAAGGTCGCCTACGGTTTCACCGGAAAAATCGAACTCCGCCGTCGGGCGCATGTTTTCTCTATCTCGAGCGAGAGGAGGAACAATCAGGTCTTCAGCGGCGATTCTGGCTTCGACCGGAATCCCGTTCATATATAGCCAGCGATAAGCGGACCAAATTTGCGGCGTATTGTCTCCCATCATTAGATGATTGAAGGCGCGAATATGAAGTTCTAATTGGGCGGCCTGACCTTCGAGACTAGCGCGAAACGCGTTCGCTTTCCTGAGCTCAAAGGAGTACTGCCATAAAGCGCGCGATAGAAAATCGTTGGCGATTAGGATGCCTGAAGTCTTGGCATCGGTCATGCGGGCCTCGGCGTCTCTTTTGCGAGCTTCGGCGACGTCGACGATGAATTCGCCCTGAGCCTTGGTAAGATTCGCCAAGTCAGTAAGATTGCTCATGCCGGCTCCACTCTGCGCCGGGGCGCCCCCTCCTCCAGGGTCTCCAGCCGGCGGTGGATCTCCAGCAGCTGGGCCTCCAGCAGGCGGCGGATCTTCAGGAGCTGGACCTCCTCCAGCAGGCGGCGGATCTCCGGCGGGCCGCTCTTGAGCGTATAAAATGTCACAAAGACCAAACGCCAATCCGCAGAGGAAAATGGCCGTGAACATTCCGAACTTTGTTTCTTCGCTGATCTTGATG
>JBBQIT010000161.1:0-8511 GCA_038325205.1 Bdellovibrionota bacterium | reverse complement strand
TGTGATTTTCGATTGCGGTAGTAACATTGGAGTCTCGGTTGTCTATTTCAAATGGTGCTACCCGGAAGCCAAGATCGTTGCTTTTGAGCCACACCCCGGCACTTTCGAACTCTTGTCCTGGAATGTCTCCCAAAATGGCCTGACCGGAGTTCGTTTGCACAACGTCGCGCTTTCGGAATCTGATGGAGAAGTTTTATTTCATAGTCCGATGGCAGGCGCCCTTTCGGGAAGTGTCCTTTTGGGGAGAGATCTCGACAGCAAATCGGGAACGCTCGTGCCCTCTCAATCTCTTTCGGGTTTTATCAATGCCAAAGTCGATCTCATGAAAATGGACATTGAAGGAGCTGAGGTCTATTGCATTCCGGAGCTAGCCAAAACGGGCCGCCTCTCTCAAATCTCGCAGATGGTAATTGAGTGCCATCACAACATTAATAGCCGCAACGACATATTAACTACGGTTCTCGCTACTTTAGAAAAGCATAAGTTCGCATATCAACTCTCTTCAACGCTTCGATTTCCGGCGGATAAGGCCTTAAGCCAGGACGTGATGCTCTATGCACACCAACCCGCCTAATCGGTATCGTCCAGGTCCTAAAGCGATGATCTTGAACCGGGTTCGGGCCACCCTATTCCAAAATCGTTTTATGGAGTCGACATTAAGGGCTTTAACCAAAGGAAAACCCGCGACTCATTGGATTTGCCGCTTGGTACCCAACCACTACCAGTACGGCGAGAATGCACTTAGGCAACTAAACGACCAAGATACCCAGCTTGAGCTCGACCTTAGTGACTGGATGGAATGGCATCTCTACTACGGGTTTTCCGACCCCTCCCAAGAAAACTTACTTAGGCTTTGTCGCCCTAATGATGTGGTGATCGATGTCGGAGCTAACATCGGCGCGACAATGGTACAAACTTGCCAGCGAGTGGGAAATTCTGGGATGGTCATTGGATTCGAGCCGGATCCCAAAAGTTTTCGCAAATGCCAAGAGCACCTTTCTTTGAATCGTTGCGAACATGCTCTTGTCCTTCCCCTTGGCGTAGGGAGTGAAGCTTCCAAAAAAGTATTGCGCGTTAGAGTTCCCTCCAATCAGGGGATGAATCAGATCTCGCCTGAAGGGTTAGAGACGGACGGAGTCTCCATTCAAGTGACCACGCTTGATTCTTTCGTTCGGGAGAAAGCGCTTAAACGGCTAGACGTCATTAAAATTGACGTCGAAGGCTATGAGAACGAAGTCCTCAAGGGAGCCCAGGCGTGCCTTGAGACCTTTCACCCTCGGCTCTTCATTGAGATAGACGACTTAAATCTTAAAGAACATGGAAGTTCGCCTGAGGAGATTTATCGTCGACTCGAATCGCTTGGCTACCGGCTTTATGAGAACAATCTCAATACTCCGCTGCGAAGAGGAACGGGACACTGCCACTTTGATTTGGTGGCGATAATCCCGAATCACTCGTGAAACATCTTGCTGTTATTCTACCGGCCTACAATCGGGGTGTTTTACTCTGCGAAGCGGTCGACTCGATCCTAAAGCAGGATTGTTCAGACTCGTTCTCTTTTCAAGTAGTCGTTGTCGATGATGGAAGTACTGACGGAACCGTCGAGTCTCTCAGTCAAAAGTACCAAGCCTCCATCCCAGATAAGCTCACTATCCTTAGACAAACGAATCTGGAACGAGGAGCCGCGCGAAACACCGGCGCCCGTTGGGCGCTTAAGCATTCGAATACCGATTGGCTTCTCTTTTTTGATTCCGATGATCTTATGGTACCGGGTGCGCTTCGATCGTTTTGTGAGTTCACCCAAGGGTCGGACTCTACCGCTTATGGGTTGATCGCCCCCTGGAATGGAGAAACCTTTCCTAACTTCAAACAAGTCAAAAAGCCCCAAGGGGATCTTTCGGAACTAATACTTTCTCGGACCATTCTTCCTCTAGGGGCGACCTTTATTTCGGCGTCCGTTTTTCAAAAATCCGGAGGATTCTCTGAAGATAGAGCAATGAGCGGGAGCGAGGACTGGGATTTTTTAACCCGGGTGATCTTCGCCGGACCCGTTCGATATTTTCCTCATTTGATAACCTACTACCGTCAACATCCTGGGAATACCGACACCAGCCGATATCTGACGTCTCTCGATCTCGCCGTCAACGCATTAACTCCTCATTTGAAACAACACTTTCCCAAGCAACCCGAAGCCGCGGTTCGAAAAATGCAGACCCAAGCCACCTTGCTTAAGATCGGCGCTATGATCCGAATGAAGGACTCAAAAGCTGCTTTTAGGACTTTGTGGAATTTATGGAAGGCCGGGCGCTTGTGGTTTGATTTCCGGCCTTATCGTCTCGCCTTGAGCCTCTTGAAGGGCGCGACGAGGATGCGCTCGTAACTCAACCAGCATGTACCCGCGTTAATAACCATAACAATAACAATATCTTAACTACGCCCATCTAACTTTCCAAGATAGACACAGAAGCTCCAAAATGCTATAAACGCCGGCTTGTGACACGGAACATCAAAACAGGCGTCTTATTCGTTCTTCTCTTTAATCTCCTGTCTTCGGCCAAAGTAGTCTACGTGGCTCACTTGATCCAAGAGACACCGGCGGTTCTGGTCATGGAACTCACCATCGGGGTGATGGCAATTTTCTTTTTCGCGCTGCAAGCCCGCACCCTTTCTAGTTTCCTAGCCAAAATTAAAAAGGAATATCGAGAAGTATTGCTTCTAAATATTTCGACCGCGATGAGCTGGGTAACTTTCTTTTTTGCCGTCAAATATCTAGAGCCTGCGGTATCGGACACGATCGTATTTGCCGTCGGCCCGATCATGACCGCCTTTTTTTGGCGAATCCTTCGGCCGCAATCACCGGTCACAAAGCAAGAGCGTTGGGCTGCGATAGGCGTCGCTGTGGGATTGTTGTTCTTGGGCTTCAACACGATTCAAGGTAATAGCGCTGTCGGGACTCTTTCCCTTGAAGGAGCACTCCTGGGATTACTGAATTCCGTCGTCGGCGGATTTGGTGTCGCGTTTAATACGATCTACTCAAAACGCCTAAGCGACAATGGGATGCGGGTGAGTGAGATTATGGGCTGCCGATTTTTTCTTCTTTTAGTGGTGGGAATTCTCCTTTGGCCAAACGTAGAGGCAGTGAGCTTTAACCCAGAGTTTGCGATGTCTATTCTGATCATCTCCTTTCTAGGACTTATTATTCCTCTTTATCTCATTCAAATGGGTATCGAGCGATGTGAACCCATCACGGTTTCTTTGCTACTGGCTCTCATCCCCGCCATCTCCTTTGTTTTCCAGACCTTTGACTGGAGATTGGAGTTCAGCGAGCTCTCCCTTATCGGGATTACAATATCTCTCGCGTTTACCTTGATAGGTATCCGCTCTCGTTTTCATCGGAGGTTGACGTGAAGATGTCAGGTGAATGGGTAGCTATTGTTGACGCGTATTCTTCGGCCAATCAGTTTGCCGGCGCTTTTAAAGAGCGGGGATATCCATGCGTGCACGTCCAATCTCGCAGCCCCATCCCAGACTGTTACATGAAATCCTTCATGCCAACGGATTTTGAAGTGAATGTCGTCCACGATGGAGATCTTAGACGCACGATTGCCGAGTTAAAAAAGCTCGGAGTGAAACATGTGATTGCAGGGATAGAGACCGGAGTGGAACTCGCGGATCAACTAAGCGAAGCGATGGGCTTGGTGACCAATGGCACTCGAATGAGTCCCCCCCGACGAAACAAGTTTGAGATGATGGAAGCCGTACGCAAACACGGGCTTCGAGCTATCCGATCAATGAAAGCCAAAAGCCCCAGCGCCATAATAGGCTGGATGAAAGAAAACAAATTCGAAAAGGTTGTGATTAAACCCCTGGAAAGTGCCGGGAATGACAACGTCGCCGTATGTTCCAACGAAGCCCAGGTCCTCGAGGCCTTCCTCGCTATTTTTGGAAACGTAAATCGCCTTGGCCTTCTCAATAAAGAAGTGCTCGCACAGGAGCTCATTGAAGGGACGGAATATGTCGTGAATACGGTCAACCATCCCGAGAAAAGAGCTGTCACCGACGTTATTATTTGTCGGAAAGTTCGCATCGAAGATGGCTCGATCCTCTATGACCGAGATGACTATTTGACTGAAATCGGACCCACCGAAAAAAGTCTCATCGAGTACACGTTCGGAGTGTTAGACGCCCTTGAGATCAACCATGGACCGGGACACGCCGAACTATTCATGACCAAAGATGGCCCTGTACTCACTGAAATCGCGGCACGCATCGATGGAACCACCTACCGCACACTAAGCCGAGAAGTCGGCGGAGCTAGTCAGGTTGAGTTGACGGTAGCCTCTTATATTAATCCCGAAGAATTTTTGAATTCACCGCCACCCGTCTTAGCAGTAAAGCATCGTGTCTTGATTTGTCTCATCTCTCAATCGGAAGGGATTATTGAGGACATGCCCGGCATTCGTGAAATAGAGAACCTTCCCTCGTTCTATGAAATCTCACTCAAAGTGGAATTAGGCGGTCGGTTGCGCAAAACCAGAGACGTTTTTACTACTCCTGCTTATGTCTTTCTCATTCACTCAGATCGTGTAATCCTAGATAAGGATTACGAGACCCTGCGAGATCTGGAGAAAAAGGGATTATTTACGATCAGCAGTTCGGACCTTCATGAAGCGTCGAATATACCGCTTCAAGGGCACCGCACTTAGATATCGGTAACACTAACTTTCCACGCGGAAAAAACACTCCCCAAGGAATGGTAACGAAAACGAACGCCATTGCGTCGCAGTTGGTCCTTCAAAAGAAGTGACCACGCCGTAACTGGCCCTTCAATCGTCTTATCTTTGAGATCGAAAGTGGTTCTTCCTTCTTTTTCCGTACTCACTAATACAGGATAATCGATGATAACAGGGGGTCGGGCATCCTCCCGAGAAGTATTTCTATTCCAAGCATCTGTAAGAATGACATTTACCCGTTGAGTGCGATCTTCTAACGAAAGTTCCTGAGGCAGCCAGTTTTCTCGGAGAATTTTTACCGGCACTCCTCCTGCCAAGCAGCCCGAAGGGAGATTGCGATTGATTAGAGACCTCGCTGCCACCACCACATTGTCGCCTATGACCACTCCTGGATTCACCCAAGCGTTGGGGAGCCAAACGGAATCTCCAATCTCAACCCCTTCCCATTGCACCGGGGCACCTAAATTGAGACAGTCGATGTACGCGCCATGAGTAAAAATCTTGGTTTCAATTCCACAACCGAATTCGTGGCCGACGGTAACGCCACGAGCGGTGTTGATCTGTGAGTTTACTCCCATGTGAAACCAATCACCGGCTTTCAAAAAAGCACAAGGATCAAAGCAGGAGCCTCCGCCGATCGTAGCAAAGCGATCGATAAAAGCTTCGCGGCCTATCTCCACTCTTTGCCCTTCAATCAAAGCCCCATCACGAATGACAGCGCCATCACCGATAAAGCCTTCTTTTACATTGATGATGGCGGTAGCGCTGATCTGGCAGTTTTTTCCAATGATAAAACCCACGTTCTTAACCTCGGTTAGGTAAACATACGAATGATTTCAAATGCCTCGCAACGGCCAAGGCCGTGAAGAGAAGCGTAAGTATTCGCGTGAAAAATCTCGAGGTAGTCTTCCTTCATGTAAGCGCGTTTTTCTTGGGTTTTGTGACAGTGGAGAGCGTGCATTTTTAATTCATAGACGTCAGAAATATCAACGAAGAGTTGAGGTTTGAAGTCTAAAGTGTTGCTCAAAATTCCATAGGCCAAGATGCTCGCTTTGGAGCGTCGTGCGGCTCCACAGGCAATATCAAAAATAAGACGGTGTTCCTGATGAGAATCGTGGGACCCAAGAGTTAAGATCGCATCTGGCTTGGTCCTAGTAATGAGGTCTGTCAGTTCATCCAATATCGAATGAAAATCATCCTGAGTAATCCCAGCTTTTTCCCTAAACGTCATCGATTTGGGCCTTAGCATATCAAAAGCCGCCACACTCTCGGCTTTGCGCTGCATCCCCGTGGTAGAGTCACCCGCGGAGCCAAGACTCGCTACGTAAAGATGTATATCCGAGCGCGCCACTTGCTTCAGCAAAAATCCGAAGCATCCATATTCGAGATCGTCAGGATGGGCACCGATCGCCAAGATATTTTGAAAAAGAATCATACGGACTCCTTAGTGGGTCTCATGGACCAAAAGAGACTTCGCACGTCCCGCAGCTCCAAAACAAACAATTCTCCGAGCCGTACGTTTCCACTTCGAACGATGCCAACAAACACATAGAGCAGCGATACAAAATTAGCGACAACCGAGGCGACACTCGCTCCCAAAATTCCAAAACGCGGGATCAAAAAGAAGTCGCCCGATAGCCCAATGGCTAATCCTAGGAGCTCAGCGAAAATATTATGGCGAGCCCTATCCTGCGATAAATTATAGTAGGCGAAAAGATGCTTCAGCGACAACATAAAGAAGCTAATAGCGACGATTCGCAGCGGTAAAATTGCTCCGGCAAAAGCTCCTCCGTAACAGACGACAACGATAGGCCGAGCTAACACAACGAGTAACGTGGTAATTAAAATTAACGCACTCGCGTTCAATCGGGAGAACATTCCTAATTTGGCCAGAGCCTCCTTTTCCCCGGAGGAGGAAAGATGAGGGAGCATTACCATGTTCAGCGTCATGGGAATAAAAGTTAAGAATTGACCTAGGCCTGCGGCAACCGAATAAACACCCAATTCCTTCAACCCTATCCATCGTTCAATAATCCAGTAGTCCGCTCTCAAATATAGAAAATTGATAAGATAGGAGATATAAATCAAAGTCGAAAAGCCCAATATAGGCTTAATGGCCCCCTGCACGCTTAAGCGGACACTGAAACCGATTTCTCGTCGGTAACAATCGAAAAAAAGCCCTGCCCTAAGCACCGTCAATCCCAAATCGATGAGGAAAATCGATTGCACCGAGGGTTCAATTCCGAAAGTCTTTCCGCCGAAGTAAGCGCCGAACAATAAAACCCTGAGAAAAGCGACCACAAGCTCCATACTGTTGCTCATGTCGAATCGCTGCCGACCGGAGAGCGCCGAATTAAAAACCAATTGAAGGGAGTTAAAAAGAAAGGAAAGAATGAAGTACGCTTCATAGAAATGAGAGGCGTAACCAGCTGGGAAGATAAGATCAATCGTTGGCATTTTCAAAAATGACCATTGGGTGATCGCAAGCACCCCCACACCCAAGAACCAACTAACGAAAGCAAATCCCATCACCTTTCCGATATCTACCTTCTTGTTGGAGACAAAATAGGTGATAGCCGACGTGATCCCAAGCCCCAAAAACAAGATGAAAAAGCTCTGCGCTGCTTGAAGTTTTGCAAACAGTCCTCGGGCCTCTGGGCCGAGTAGACGGGTTACAAAAATACTTTGCACCATCATTAAGATCGTCAAAAGCACCCGAAGAATGACGGTCTGAGAAACATGCCTTTCAACCGACAAACGCCACCTCTTTGTAGGCCAACGCACACCAATAGGGTGCACCTTCGGAAAAAGTTATTTTCTCAAAGCCTGCGCTTCTTAACATCTGAAAGATCTGGTCTTTTCGGAAACGTTTTTCCAAACGGGTTCCAAACCGGTCTAAAGCGTCAGTGCGCATCACATACAAACTTCGATCCCGGTAGTAGCCTAGTGGCCACGAGGCAGGCATGATTCCCATGCTGTCCAAAAGTCGTGCCGTGCGCGCCAACGGCCAATAGATCCCCAGAGCAATGAGTTGCGTTGCTAGCCATTTGAGACGAAACGGTAGTCGAGAAATAGACCAGCGCACCAGATCAGTCATTCTCCAAAGGGCTCGGTACCACCACGGCCGGGCATCCAAAGCGTAATAAAGATAGACCAAAAACGGCGCGCCTTTCTTTAATTGACGAGCTATATCGCTTAATGCCCGCTCGGTATCCGGAAGGTGGTGCAATACCCCTAATGAGAAGGCGAAATCCAACGAACCTGCTTCGATGGGAGGCTCCTCGATCGAAGCATGATGAAATGTCAGATTCGAAAATTGACGCAAATTATTTTTCGCCACTAACAAAGCTTCCGCACTGGCGTCTACCAAATGCAGGTGCCCTACTTTAGGAGCTACCAGCTTCGCCCAACGGCCACTTCCGCATCCAAAGTCGGCGCCGACCGCATCTTTCGCTAGATCTCTCCAAGGAAACTGGGCGAAGTATTGATTAAAAAGGGTGACCGATTCAACGTCATCGGCGCAGGCCTGATCAAACGACTTCCACTCGAGGCCAAACCCTGAAACCGTGACATGATCGACGTTCTTCATCTAGCGCTCTCCCATAGCCGAGGCGAGAGCGGAAGAAACGGGAGAGGGTGACGAAGAGAGCTCTCGATAAAGTTTATCGATCTCTTCGAGCAATCGCTCCGACGAGAATCGCTTTTTAAAATGCGAGGAGGCCATCTCCAAATTAGTAATAAATTGAGTTCGGTTCTCATCAGACTCCGGCAAGTCCAG
>JBBQIT010000160.1:0-8566 GCA_038325205.1 Bdellovibrionota bacterium | reverse complement strand
ATCCTTTCGGATACCGTAAAACAATATTATTACACTGTCCGTGAAAAGAATAAGCCCAAGGGGCTGGTAAAACTCATTGATATGAGCGATGACTTTTACGGCCTCATTTTCTGTCAGACCAAAGTTTTAGTTGTCGAGCTCACCCAGTATCTAGCGGCCCGCAACTATCGGGTCGATTCCTTGCACGGCGATAAGACCCAATTCGAGCGCGAGAAAACTTTGGGCCTCTTTCGGGAAAAGAATATTAATATTTTGGTTTGCTCTGACGTCGCCGCTCGCGGCTTAGATGTGAAAGAGCTAACGCATGTCATTAACTATTCCCTTCCTCCCGATGCCGAAAATTATATTCATCGCATCGGCCGCACCGCAAGAAGCGGTAAAGCGGGTTTGGCGTTAAGCTTAGTCTCGCCGGCGCAAATGAATGCGCTTGAGAAGATTGAACGCATTACTAAAACGAAAATGGAGTTGGATACTTTCCCCTCCAAGAAGATCGTAAGCCAAAAGAAGATGTCTCGCTTGCAGCCCAAATTTATGGCGGCTTTAGGACACGAAAAGGCCAAAGAAGTTTTAGATGAATCCTGGGTAGCGTTATTCGATGGCATGGAGAAGATGGAAATTGCGGGACGCTTCTTAGCGCTCCAATTCCCCGATCTCTTTGACGACCGAGAAAAGGCCGAGGAAGTAGGACTAGGCGAAGCTAAAGAACGCCCCAAGAAAGAGCGATTTATTCGTCCCGAATTCCGTGACCAAGAAGACAACGGAGAAGGCCCTGATGCCCGTCCCCGTTTCCGTCCTCGGTTTGGTACCCCTGATGGTGGACGAGCTTCTGAATCCCGCGGTCCGCGTCCGCATGGGGGACGCGGTTTCGCTTCCGGTAGTGGTCCTAAACGCCGTCCTTTTGTACCTTTTCGAAGACCAGAAGCAGGTCCTGTCTCAGGTCGTCCCCGTCGCGAAAGCGCGGCTCCTGGGCAAAGTCTTTCTGAACGTAGATCCGATGGTCCGGCGCATCCTCGCCGAGACAATCCAAAGCCAGGTTTCCAAGGGCGCTCCGGCGCGCCATGGAAAGGCAAACCCCATTTTAAGAAACCGGCCGGTAAACCAAGAGATGCAGCCCAATGATTAGCACAAGTAACCTTAGCTTAAGCTTCGGAAGTCGCCGCCTATTTGACAGCGTCAACGTAAGATTCGTCGCAGGAAACTGTTACGGACTCATCGGAGCCAATGGCGCCGGAAAATCCACCTTCTTGAAAATTCTTGCCGGACTTGAACAGCCCTCGACCGGAGAAGTTTCCGTAACGCCCGGTGAGCGAATCTCCTTCCTTCGCCAAGATCAATTCGCTTTCGACGAAAAGACCGCGATCAAAACGGTGATCATGGGCCAGCCGAAACTAAACGCTCTTATCGAAGAGCGAGAAACGCTTTACGCGAAGGCCGATTATTCCGACGCTGATGGGGATAGAGCCGCTGACCTGGAAAGTGAATTTGGAGATCTTAATGGCTGGGAAGCCGAATCCAACGCCGCCGTGTTGCTCACGGGACTCGGAATCGACACCGAATTTCACGAAAAGAAGATGTCAGAGCTTGAAGGCTCTCAAAAGTTAAAAGTGTTACTAGCCCAAGCGCTATTTGGAAGTCCTGATATTCTTTTACTCGACGAACCTACCAACCATTTGGACACGGCTGCGATTCGTTGGTTAGAAGAGTTCCTCTATGATTTCGATAAAACTGTCATCGTGGTTTCGCATGATCGTCACTTTCTAAATAAAGTATGTACGAACATGGCTGATATCGATTTCGGTAAGCTTACCCTTTACTCGGGTAACTACGACTTCTGGTATGAATCCAGTCAGCTCGCTCTGCGCTTACAGGGCGAGAAAAACCGTCGCTCTGAAGATAAAGCCAAAGAGCTAAAAGAGTTTATCGCGCGATTTAGCGCTAACGCTTCTAAATCAAAACAAGCGACTTCTCGTAAGAAACTCCTGGAGAAGTTGACTCTCGATGACATTCAACCTTCCTCGAGAAAATACCCCTTCGTGGGCTTCAAACCCGAACGTGAAGCGGGTGATCAGTTATTAAAAATAAATAATCTCTGCAAAGCGATCGATGGCGTGGAAGTGTTGAACAACGTCACCTTCCAGGTCAAGAAAGGCGACAAAATCGCTTTTACCGGAAGTGAAATCGCGATTTCGACTTTGTTTGACGTTTTATTGAAAGAAACGACTCCTGACAAAGGAGAATTCTCTTGGGGAGTTACCACTTCACAAGCTTATTTTCCGAAAGAGAATGCCAAATTCTTCGCTAGCTCCGATCTCAATATCGTAGACTGGCTTCGTCAGTTCTCTGTCGAGCAATCCGAAACTTTCCTCCGTGGTTTCCTAGGCCGCATGCTCTTTTCGGGAGAAGACTCCCAGAAAAAAGTAAGTGTGCTTTCCGGGGGAGAAAGAGTGCGTTGCATGTTAGCACGCATGATGCTCACCAGCGCCAATGTGCTTATCCTTGATGGGCCTACGAACCATTTGGATTTGGAATCCATCACAGCCGTGAATAACGGGCTTATCCGTTTTCCTGGAACTGTGCTTTTCGCGTCTCACGATCATCAGTTCAATCAGACGATCGCAACTCGCGTAATTGAGCTCACTGGAGCGGGTGTTCAAAACTATGATATGACGTACGACGAGTACCTCGCTGAGAAGCAACCCTAAAGCGGCTCTCCAACGGCCAATTTATCGTCGATAGACATTACACGACGCGCATTACTTCTTCCTGAACCTATGGGATTAACTTCCCTGGGGTTCCAAAAAATTGGGGGAAGTCTATGGCTCGGATGGGTTTATCTTTGCGATTCGTGTCTCTGTTTCTCGTGTCTTTGGCGGTAACTGCTTTTGCGGATACCATACCTGAATGCCTCGTAAAAAAGGGGCAACCACTCGCTATTAATAACGATCAAGTACTCAACTGGATCGAAACTACAAAAAATCAATACCAAGATCGTGGTCACGTTAAGGGCACGTTGGTAAAAGCCTATTCCGATAAGACTCACCATCACCACTGGCAAGTTCAGATCGGCGTCGCTCAAGCCGATACTATTGAAGTTATCTACAATGAAGATTTTGGTGGCGTTCCTAGCACGGTGAAAGTCGGATCGATGATAGAAGCCTGTGGGGATTACATCACTTCCAACGCGCAATCAGGCCCCTATCCGCCCTCGCCAGATGGCGCCATTGTGCATTGGGTACATATGAGCCCTAATCCTAACCATCTTTCCGGCTTTTTAGTCGTCGATGGGACAGTTTGCGGGCAAATGAAAGCTCCCCGCTAACGCCAAAGCGATTCAAAAGTAGTGCTAATAGAAAAGCGAGAGGGGCTAGCCTACGATGGCGTAGTGCCCCCTCTCGGCTACCTTTGAAAATTCGCTTAGTTAAAGAGTGCTGATGTCGATAACGAACCGATAGCGGACATCGCCCTTAACAGTTCTCTCGTAAGCTTCATTTACTTTTTGAATAGGAATCACTTCTACGTCAGCGGCAATGTTCTTTTCAGCGCAGAAATCGAGCATCTCTTGAGTCTCTTTAATTCCGCCGATTAAAGAGCCCGCGAGTGTTCGCCTACGGCCGATGAGAGTGTGAGCGGCTAGTAGCGCCGGCTTCTCGGGGACGCCTACCAAAACCATGACGCCGTCGCGTCGGACGGTATTTAGATACATGTTCAAATCGTGCTCTGCGGAGACACAATCCAAAATAAAGTCGAAATGGTTGCCCAACTTCGAAAGGTTTTTCGGATCTTTCGTCGAAACAAAATGATGGGCACCTAACTTAATCGCATCGCCTTCTTTTGAGGGAGAGGTGCTAAACACGGTGACTTCAGCTCCCATCGCGGCTCCAATTTTAACGGCCATGTGGCCCAGTCCCCCAAGTCCTACCACTCCGACTTTAGAACCTTTCGTAACTCCCCAATGCTTCATCGGAGAATACGTCGTAATTCCCGCGCATAAAAGCGGAGCCACTCTATCGAGCGAAAGCTTAGGAGATACTTTTAAGACGTAATTTTCATCGACTACGATTTGATTAGAATAACCGCCTTGGGTCGGCGTCTTTAAATCTCTCTCGGTGCTGTTGTAAGTGAAAGCGGTATGGCCGTCGCAAAACTGTTCCATTCCATCTTTGCAGTTCTTGCAGCTTCGGCAAGAATCAACAAAGCAGCCGACTCCGGCGTAGTCGCCCACTTTAAAATGAGTCACTTGGTCGCCGACCTTCGTAACCTTTCCGACAATCTCGTGACCGGGAACAATGGGATAGTTAGCCCCACCCCACTCATCGCGAACCGTGTGAATATCCGAATGGCAAATGCCGCTAAAGATAATATCTAGCTGGACATCTTTCGGCCCCGGATTTCGCCGCTCAAAATTAAAGGGCTCCAAAGGGGTTGTTGCACTTTTCGCCGCATATCCACGAGTCGCTGACATAATCGTCTCCTTCATACCGCGTTTCTAAAAAACATCCAAGCTCGCCTGGGCGTAGCTGAAAGCGAAGCCTGGAAAGCGAAGCCGGGGACTAGAATACTTGTAGCATGCTTAGGTCGACAACACCCTGTTCTGTCGGATCGACACCTGGGTATGGTTTTCCTTTAAGTTCATGAACCCAGTCGAAGAGGGTTAAAAAGTCTGTCGTATTTCTTCTTACGCCGTAATCAGACCGCAACCTTTCGTAGTCATCGACGCTAGTAAGACTCGCAATACGTCTGGCAAATCCGTTCCGTTCATTGGCCTCGATTTCCAGAAAGATTTCCGGATATGCGCCAACGAAGCCTCGGTAGATAGCAAGCGTGTCGAACTGCTCGTCGCGGTTCGGCTTTTCGAGCAACATGAGATTGTGACTCTTGTACTCCCTATCCGCGACGATGGAATATACCCACCATTGCTTATCCGGGCCCTCGACGCGAACATACGCGACGTTCGGCATGAACTGCGCGAAAGGTACCTTTTGATCGGCCTGACTTTTGTTCTGCAACCCTAGGAGCGTTTGTTCGAAGTCTCTTTGGTTTTTAGAGACCATGCCGTCGTTGATGAGCGCTTCATCCGAGACTGCTTTAAAACGTTCTTTTAGTTTGGTGACGATATTATGAACGCTTAGCTCCCATGTCGCTCCTGCCAACTCTGGGTGTCCGCCCTCTCGTGCAGGCAAATCGAACGCGTGCAAGGCAGAAAGTTGGAGACGTCCCAGTGGCTTATCCCGCATATCCACAGTGCTCCAGAGGGGGAAGAACAATTTGTTCTTGATGGCTCCTAAACCTCGGGTAAACGAGCTTCTCACATCAGGGCGCTGGGTTTTCGGAAGCACGGAGATAGCCAAGTCTTCGCCTTCTAATCGGACGTAACTCATGTGGCGCCACGTCGCCATTTTATGAGTGGTATTTCCCCACGCTTTATAATCCGCCACGAGATTGTAATAGAGCCTTTCGAAATTTGAATAGCTTAGGATCCAAATGCTCTGGGGATCACCACCTTCAGCGCCGTACTGCACCGAAGTATTTCTTTCGTGCCGAGTGATATTGAGCCATGCGTTGGGATTATTTCCCTTCGCATAGTTAGGATCTCCATCGCCCGTCCAAAGGTCATTCATCGTTAAGGTGGATCGCGGAACCTTTTGCTTTTTAAGCAATCGACGCAGTTCAAGCTCAAAAGCTTCTTGATAGACCTGATTCGCGTGAGTGGTTCTTAAGTAATGTTCGACGGCGCCAAAGATTTCGGCGGCCCTCACGTGATTCTGATGCAGGTTCACGATGAAGTCGGAGAGATGCTCATCGCCCCCTTCAGACGCAGAATCGAAACCGGTGAATTCAAGGGCCTTGCGGAAAGTAGCTAAGAAGCCTCCCGCGATACGCCGATTGATCGTTTTTAATTTATCAACATCTTCAAGCAATCTCTCTTCAATAATGTTTCTTGGTTTGAAAGCGATGGGCTTGGTGTTCAAGATATCTAACGAGGGTAATCCTAACGTCGGATTTTGTACGGAAGGGTCTACTTCCGGCTTTAAGAACCAAGACCAAAAATGATCCGCAATGGCGTAGGTGGCCGTTGAGCCAATGCACACCATTCCCTGAACCATGGCACCTACGATCAGTTTGGAGTTCTCTCGCATAAATTGCGATCGGATCGTGGCTGGGATAGGTGAAAAATAGCCAAAGATATTGGTCGTGGAATAATCGGGAGCCGGAATGGTAGTTTTCCAGTCAGTGACTAGAAACATCTGATTAAGATGATCCAATTTGGTCTTATTCAGATGCCAGACGTTCGTGGTTTTTTGAACGATAGCCCTAGTCACTTTTTTTAGTCGATAATAGGGTCGCGCAACCTGGGGATCGTTCGTTGGATGTTCCTTCACGATCGTGCGGATGGGCCCTCTTCTTTCGTAGGCTCGTACTAAATCGAAATATTCGCCGGGATTTTCGTCAAAAAGCAGAAGAGAACTATAAACGTGTTCGTAAATGTAACGAGAGGTTAGCAGCGATTTTCTGAGCGCTTGAACATCGTTAGTATCTCTATTTAAAAAGTCTTCCCAGGCTTCAATGGGGGCCGCGTTCGTCGGTGTTTCTAATTGGATTTGGGCCTTGGGATCAGGTTCTGGGGCACCATCGACCATCCAAGAGACCAGAGTCTGTTGTTGATTTTCTTCCAAGCGAACCAATCCGAGGGGCATTCCCAAGAAATCTCCTCGTTTTTTGAAATCTTCATAGGTCTGTACTCCCCATTTATTCGAAGTAGCGAAATGGCCAGCAAACTGAGCGCTCGTTGCGACGCAAGCTCGTTTGTCATCGTCCAAGTAGTCTTTTTGCAACTGAGCTACATCGTTAAGAGGAAAATGTTCTTTATTGGAAGTGAACGACTGGTCCACAAACCGGTAGAGTAGCGACTCGCGATAGGCGTCGGGCTGGTCGGCAAACGGAGTTTCTTTATGGTGCGCAACGACCGGCAAAAAATTCAAAGCTCGCCAATTATCTAAGGTCAGAGGATCCGTCATTCGAGTGGGAGCCGTGTAGTCGACCCGTTTCGCGCTAAAAATAGGTATGGGATTGTAACCACGCCGAACGCCTTCGTAACTTTGCATATTTAGCTGGCAAGGCGCTTCGAAACAGCCGTGGCAGGCTATGCAACGAGCGTTCATTACCGCTTGTACGTTATCCAGATAGTTGTCCTTCATCTTAGAATCGCCTGCCCAGCCTTTAATCCGATTTCCCACATGGTAGAGCGGAATGTCCTTCTGGATAACCTCTGCTACCGAGGCTCCTAACGGAAATAAAATGGTAACTATTGATAATAATAGAAAGTTTCTGAACGACGCACTCATGATGCCTCCCCGGCAAACGTAATGACGCACCATATCCTG
Organism: Bdellovibrionota bacterium; assembly: GCA_038325205.1. Classification (GTDB taxonomy): domain Bacteria; phylum Bdellovibrionota; class FAC87; order UBA2466; family UBA2466; genus JBBQIT01. The sequence continues at coordinate 1,184 of JBBQIT010000160.1, read as the reverse complement.
ATTTTTTGAACTGGAGCAATTCTTATGTGAAAGTACCCTATGCTTTTGCGTCCCAGGCCTAGCTGTGGCAGCTTTGGCCCCCATGAAAGCTGCTGTCGTCACTCGCCCCGGACCTCCTGAAGTACTGGTCGTCACCGAGCGCCCTCTCCCTATCCCAACCACGGGTTGGGTTCGCATTCAGGTGAAAGGCTTTGGTCTAAATCGCGCCGAAATGTTCACGCGTCAGGGCCATTCCCCCGGTGTCGAGTTCCCCAAAATTTTAGGAATCGAATGCGTTGGCGTGATTGATCTCGATCCTTCGGGCGCACTGGAAAAAGGCCAACAAGTCGCGGCCATCATGGGTGGCATGGGAAGAAAATTTGATGGCTCTTACGCCGAATTTGTCGTGGTACCCAACGCCTGCGTCGTTCCGTTTCAAAGTACGCTTTCGTGGGAAATCTTAGCGACACTTCCCGAAATGTTCCACACGACCCATGGCGCCCTTGAAGAAAGCTTGGACCTAAACTCTAGCGACACTTTGCTGATTCGAGGAGGAACCTCGTCTATAGGACTGCTCGCCGCGCGCTTAGCGAAACTAAAAGGTGCAAAAGTAATTTCCACTAGTCGAAGTGCGGACCGCGCTCCTTTGCTAAAGCAAAATGGAGCGGACGACATGATTTTGGAGACAGGTGAAATAGCGCCAGAACTCCGTAAGCGTTATCCCAAAGGCGTCTCTAAAGTGCTGGAGCTAGTCGGAACGAGTACTCTCATAGACTCTTTGCAATGTACGGCGCCTCACGGAATCGTTTCGATGGTGGGTATCTTGGGAGGCAAATGGGCCTTCGATTATTTCGAGCCGATGAAACACATTCCCCATCTCGTGAAACTTACTATCTACACGACCGATTCCATCACCCCTTCGCCCGAATCTTTCCAGGAATTTATCGAAGCCATCGAAAAGGGAGAGCTCGATTCTCGTCCCGCGAAGGTCTTTTCTCTCCAAAATATCGCAGATGCCCACCGGCTGATCGAGGCTAACGAAGCCAAAGGAAAACTGGTCGGCATCCCATAATCCCGGCCTCAAATCGTGCCAAAGTTTGTCACTTTTACCGTCGTAATTGAACTATTTGACGCAATGCGATATAAAACCCAGTCCTGTTCAAAACGTAGCTAGGGATGGTTAATGACTTCACAAGAACTCGTAG
>JBBQIT010000159.1:0-8639 GCA_038325205.1 Bdellovibrionota bacterium | reverse complement strand
GGGAAGTGCCTATCATCTTATAGTCGCCTCGGGACATGAGCTTACCAGGATCTAAAAGGAAACGAGGCCAGACGTCGTTATGGAGAATGGTAATGAGAAAGGCTGCTATAAAGAGAAGGACCATTTCAAAACGAGATCCTTTGTCACGAAGGTAGTAGGCGAGTAGCGCGCAAGGGGGCGCTACAATCACGTAAGTAGGCACTTCAGTTTTCGGACTTAACATCAATATTGCCGCGAAACCAAAAGCAATCCACAACGGCCATTCGTTCATAGATTTGCTGGGTCGGAAAAGAAGGACCGTAGAAATTCCCGCGACGGCGTAATAGATAATACTTCCCAGACCGGCGAAACCTCTTTCCATAAAAAGACTCCGAATATCCGCACATCCTCCGTGAGCTCCGCCTTTACTTTCGTTAATCAGAAAATGAATCCACTCTTGGTAAAGGCCGATGGTGTTTGTCCATCCGTACCACGGCAGAGGGATGACAAGAATCACGCAAGACCAGAGAGCGCACCAGCCCAAGTATTTAAGATTGCCTTTAGCGCCAGTCACTCCCAAGAAAAGAGCGGGAATTACTTTTATGTTGGAGATGGTGACTAAAAGAACACTGGCCAAGCACCATCTCTTTTTTCGAAAGGCATCTAGTCCGATGAGCACCATCCCCACAAGGAGAGGATTGATCTGGCCATGGACGATAGGGCCATTAATCTCCATGGCTAAAAAAACTCTCCAGAAGAAGCCAAAGCCCCCTTTTTCATACGGTAACCAACAAAAAATGCCCCACCAGTAGACGACGATGTTGAGGAACGCCCAAAAAAACAAACAAGTTTTCAGCCCGAAGACGGTGAGGGGAGCGAATAGGAATGCGTAGGACGGCGAATAGTTATAGTTATTCTCTGGTGGGCGGTTCAGCTGATAGGGCGATTTTCCCTGTACTGCCTCACGTGCGCCGTCGTAATACACCCCAGTAGTATTCCCGCCTTTCCAAGAGACGGGGTAGAAAGTGGCCAGAATTGTGAGGAACGACCACAGGGCAAATCCTTTCCACTGACGTCGTTTTTCCACGGATTCCATAGCGCGAGATTAAGGCCTTTGCTCACTTAGAGCTAGTTCTTTGGCACTTGCGCTTCCCTTATATTTCGTCTCATGATACGGGTAGAAAATCTCATGAATTTTGAATTAAAAAAAGCATGCCGGGCAGCGCTGCTTGGGGTGATTCTGTTCTCTGTCCCGGTTTACGGATGGATACCCTGCCATGTTCTTATTGAAGCCGCGAACCACAAAATTAGGGACTCAGGCGACGTCATCACCGCTGAGAATTGGGGAGATCTGTTCACGAACTATGACGACTTTAGCCTCGCAAGCCGAGCCCGTGAAGCGCAGGAATTCGTCGACAATGCTAGCAGTTATTTTGAGGGCAGCTTTAGTAGGGGGGAGCCCGCGCTCCATCCTCCCTTCATGGCAACATCGTTAAGTGAACGCTACACTTTGGACAAGCGGAGAATCATGGCCCGCCTTTTCGAAGTGGATCAGCGGTTGGGAGAGATTGATGTCGAAAGGGAAAGCCCTGTGGCTGCTGGGAGCCACCGCGAGAACAATCTTCCAATTTTAGTAAGAGGCCCAGAGAACGTCGGCGTCTTTCTCCATTATTTGGACGCTCAATGTCTGCGAACTGAAGCCAAGTTTGAGACCGCTGTACTGCTCCACCAAAGATATGGCCGACGATTGAATATACTGGGTACGCTGGGCACGGTCTGTGGCGTAGCTAATGCCCTTTGGCAGGGTGGCCCCGATCTGGCCAGCGGTGCTTTAGTCGCCGGTGGTTTGACGTCACTTTTTTGGGGCGCGAAAGCGGGGCAATCCCTCTCCGATATCGAGGAGACTATGAAAGTGAACTATCACAAGTTCCGTGATCTGGCGCAGCCCTATCTCGCTGGCGGTGAGTATTTAGCGGGGGGAGAATTTATTTGGCTAGCGGCTGCCAGTGGCGATTGGGAGATGGACATGGCTTTGGGAATGCACGAAGGCGAACTCTCTCTCATGATCTTTAGCAGACGAGCCTATCCACGCTTCTGAGGCTTTGATAAATAACCACAGATAAGAATCAGTACGCCTTTAGCGCTATCCAGTCCCAGATTGTCGGGCCTGCCGCAAAAAACATAGATCGAAATTCCTAGCGCCACCCACCAGATCGAAACTAGGTTCGCAATTTTCCATCCCAGGAGATCATTCTTCATGACTCCTCGAATCGAAGCCACAATCAGCGCGTCGATAACTAAGAGAAACCAACCGGTGAGGTGGATCATAAAGAACGAGTCTGGATTCACCGCGAGTCGGAATTGGAGGAGTGTCTTCTCCGGTAAGAACAAGGCCCCGATAGTGAGAACGACTTCAATACCGAGGGCGAGCCAGAGTAGTGCCAGGAGGAGTTTTTTTGCCATTCCCTATTATAGCAAACAGCTCTTTCGCTCCCCTCAGCGAAGGCAAAAAAAAGCTCCCTGCCTTTTCAAGCAGGGAGCTCCCTAATTTACTTCCTAATACTTATACTCATTCAATTTATACGGGCCTTCTACTTTCACATTGATGTACTTCGCTTGTTCCGCCGTTAACTGCGTAATCACGCCACCGAAGCCTTCCACCATGTTACGAGCGACCTCTTCGTCCAGCTTCTTGGGCAATACGCGAACGAAGACGGGTTCACTTTTTTTATCCGCCCATTTATAACTGAACAGATGCATTTGAGCTAAGACTTGGTTGGTGAACGAGCCGTCCATAATTCGTGAAGGATGACCCGTAGCATTTCCCAAGTTTACCAAACGGCCTTCCGAGAGAAGAAGAATGAAATCCTCTTCGTTCTTGGGGTCGCGGTGAATCTTATGCACCTGAGGCTTGATCTCTTGCCATTCAAACTTCTCGCGCAAGAACTTTGTGTCGATCTCGCTATCGAAATGTCCAATGTTACAGACGACAGCGCCCGACTTAATGTGGGTGAGCATGTACCTATCACAGACCGCGACGTTGCCCGTGCAAGTGACGACAAGGTCAGTCGTAGCCATGAGCGCTTTGTCGACGCCATCTTCTTTGCCGGTGTTCACGCCGTTTTTATATGGGGAGACCACTTCGTAGCCATCCATGCAGGCTTGCATCGCACAAATGGGATCGATTTCGGCTACTTTTACGATCATGCCTTCTTGGCGAAGACTCTGCGCAGAGCCTTTACCCACATCGCCATATCCAATGACGAGTGCCTTCTTGCCAGCTAGGAGCATGTCCGTGCCGCGTTTGATCGCGTCGTTCAAGCTATGTCGGCATCCGTACTTATTGTCGTTCTTGGACTTCGTTACGGAATCGTTCACGTTGATGGCGGGAACTTTGAGCTCTCCTCTTTCCATCATTTCCATCAAGCGATGGACGCCTGTGGTGGTCTCTTCCGTGATGCCGTGAATCGAATTCAGCATCTTAGGATATTTATTGTGGACCATCTCGGTGAGATCTCCACCGTCATCAAGAAGCATGTTCGCTTCCCACGGTTTTCCATCTTTCAAGATAGTTTGTTCGATGCACCAGCTGGCTTCTTCGTTGGTCTGGCCTTTCCAGGCATAGACAGCAACGCCGGCTTGTGCGATAGCGGCGGCCGCGTGATCTTGAGTCGAGAAAATATTGCAAGACGACCAGCGAACTTCAGCGCCTAAGTCGACAAGCGTTTCGATCAATACCGCCGTTTGGATGGTCATGTGGATGCAACCGATGACCTTAGCGCCTTTGAGAGGCTTTGTAGCCCCATGCTTCTTTCGAAGTGCCATTAATGCCGGCATTTCTCTTTCTGCTAATTTAATTTCTCTTCTTCCGAATGCGGCTAAACTTATATCCGCTACTTTGTAGTCCTGATTTGCCATTGCTCTTCTCCTTTAAGTTAAACTTTTGAAAAAAGTTTTAGTTGAATCTGAAATCCATTTTTTAGTCCTAGATACGAACTCTGTTCCTCTTTAAATCCTGTTTGTTTTGCCCAATCACTCAAATCCTGAGGGTCAAAACCCAGCCAGACATCGCCGCAGGATTCGCGTGCCCATTCTTGGTTGTGGGAGCAAAGATCCGCTATTAACAAATAGCCTTTCGCTGATACGATCTGCCCAAGCTTTTGAAAGGCGCGCGAGGGCGAAGACATGTGATGCATCACCATATTCAGCACCACCGCATCGAAAGTTAAAGTGCCCGCAGAGTATGCTTCTAGCGAGGAATTCACAAACTCAATCTTCGCACTCTTGCCCGTGACTTTCGCTTTCGTGAAATCCAACATCTCGGCCGAATCATCGAGAGCGACCAATTTACCGAAACGCTTGGTCAGCTCTTCTAATAGAATTCCTTGGCCCGGACCGACTTCCATAGCCCTACTATTTTTCGGCAGCTCCATCAAATCCAGAAGCTCTTTAAGGTTGGAGATGTACTGGCTCACTTCGCACAGCATTCCTTGATTCTCTTCGAACCGATCTACATTCTTCTCAAAATAAATTCGGGATCTGTGCGAGCGCTCTTTATAAACGGCGGCTATCTTTCGAACATACTCATCATTGATCGCACTCGCATCAATCGTTTGGTACAGGACGGTCTGAAAAGCATCGAGACCACCCTCTCCTTTGAGTAAAGTACGCCGGTAAAAAATTGAATTGCCTTGTCGCCTGGTGACCACGAGTCCCCCCTGAAAGAGGATCTTCAAGTGATGGCTCATTCCAGGTTGAGGGACAGAAAAGATACCGGCTAATTCTTGAACGCCGAACGAGTCCTTACTCAATACTCGTAAGATATCTAGTCGCAAGGGATCCGCTGCTGCTTTGCAAAGCGAGACAAGAGATCGCTTACGCGGAATCTCCGGCGTCGTTTCGCTCTTTTTGTGGGCGGCAACTGCGGTAGCCATTTCAAATGCCTTTACGTAAAGAAAAGACCCTACCAAACACTTCGGTAGAAGCCAATTCTATATTAACATAATTAAATATAGACGAATATCGATACTGTAAGTATTTGAATCTTAATAGTAATTATAATTTTCTTTCGCTCCCGCGTGGCGGTTGTCCGCAATATCTCTCCCTAACGTATCTGAAAGGTTGAAGGGGGGCCGGAGCCGTTGTTAGTAGTAAATTGTCGATATCGACAAAAACATTGGGGGATTTTGTGAAATTATTTTTCTTCGTAGCTTTGTTGTTGGCGGGCTGTTCGGATAAGGGAGGGCCTGGAGGCGCCGGTGGGGGCGGATTTCGGCTCGGCGGAAATAACGCGATCTTTCCTTTAGCCGTCGGTCGAAGCTGGCAGTACGAAATCTCTGGCTCTACCTATCCGAATTGTCCCAACGGAAAGAAAACTACTGAGATAAAGACACAGGCCGCTCAAATCGGGAAGAACGCTTTTCTCTTTCCTGGATACTGCAACATAGACTCCTGGCTTACGGTCGATGGCGATACGGTAGATAGTCTTTATCAGGGAGTTTGGTATCGCATGACCGAAGGACCTATCGAGGCAGGCCACACGTGGATGGGATTTCGGGCGGAAGCGCATTGGGAAAAAATTGGCAGCTACACGACTCCTGCGGGAACCTTTAATGATTGTTGGAAAGCGGTTCGCCACGTCGCTTATACAGACTATGCGATCTATTGCCGTGGAGTTGGTCCGGTCGAAAACTTTATTCGCGATCTTGCCGGTGGAGGATTTAAAGTGGTGCTCACCGGCAAAAACTTTTAAGCGACAATCTTTTTGGAGAGTCGCTTCTCCGTGAGCCAATTCTCGGTGATATAGATAGCAACGGCTGCCCAGATACAGCTAAAGGCAATGACCTGCGGCAAGTGGAAAGCTTCGCCATAGAACACGGCACAGAGAAACATAAAAGTTGGCGAGATAAACTGAAGCATTCCCATGGTCGCAAGTCTTAAGTGAGTTGCCGAGAACGCGAAAAGCGCTAGAGGAACGGCGGTGATAGGACCTGCTCCAAAAAGAAGCAAAATAGTAGGCCAACCAATATGAACCAGGTCACTCGCCCCCGAAAACTGTTGAAAGCAGATATAGCCAAGCGCTAGCGGGGTGATGAAGGAAGTTTCGATGGTAAGGCCCATCGCTGAGGGGGCACCCAAAAGTTTGCGGAGCAAACCGTAAGTTCCGAAACTAACGGCAAGATAGAGCGAAATCCAAGGAGGTTTCCCTAACGAGTAGGTAAAATACGCTACTCCCATAAAAGCTAGTAATAGGGCTAATATTTGGCCGCGTCGGAGTCTCTCTTTAAGGAAGATCATTCCCATGAGTACGCTCACCAGCGGATTAATGTAATAACCTAGGCTTGATTCCAAAACATACCCGGCGTTTACAGCCCAGATGTAAGTTCCCCAATTGGAAGTGATGATAATCGAAGTGGCAAAAAGGTACTTCGCCGTGCGTATGTTTCGAGCGAGACGCCAAAGGTCATGCCATTGTCCCTTTAGAAGGAGGAACAAGAGAAGAAACACCGCCGACCAAAGAACGCGGTGGCAAAGGATCTCAATCGCGGGAACGTGTTTAATGAGTTTCCAGTAGACGGGGAGGATTCCCCACAGAGTGTAGCAGCACAAAGCTCCTAGCACTGCTTTTCGATTGGTAGTTTCCACCGTCCACTCCTGCCCGTTTCTTCATTTTTGTTCAAGAGATACTTTGGCGGAGCGTAGGAATTTAGAGCGAATCGAGCATTTTTAAGAGGGCGTCTTTTTGGACTAAACCGTTCAGACGAGTCTCTACGATTTTTCCGCTTCTATTTACGAAGACGAAAGTAGGAAGGCCAGGGACACCAAAGCGTTTTAGCTTCGCTTCGTTAGTCTTATTTTGAGCGGTAACGTCGATCTTAAGAGAGATAAAGTGAGTGAGCTTCGCTTTGACGTCCGGATCCGTGAGAAGCGTTTTATCTAAAACACGACAGGTAGTGCACCAATCGGCGCCAAAATCGATAAAGACTGGAAGCTTAAGTTGCTGGGCCTTAAGCAACGCTTCGTCTTCATTGGTGTACCAAATGACTCTAGAGGCAATTCCTCCAATAGGGGTAAGCGCTGCCGTTTCCGTTGGGAGCTGAGATGGTTCGGGATGAGTCATTCCCCATCCGATGAGAACCCCGGCGATTGCCATTCCTGCCATCGCTGCGTTACCACGAGAAGGGTGACCTTTTTTCTTGTCGTCCCGAGACCGCTTCAACAAAAGCAACAGGAGTAAGAACCAGAGAGAGACTCCTATCGGAGTCGCGAGAGCGTGTCTTGCCAGGTTAAAGAGCGAAGTTAAAAATTTTCGGACCTTTGAAAGTCCGTTGAAAAGCGAACTTGAAACGTCCGCTTCAGAAGTCTCGCCGGCTTTCGCCTCTAAACTATTTTGATGGTCGCTTTGGGGCTCTCTGCGCGTACCGAGTGCTTTACTTTCGCCTTTAAGAGAAACGGGAGTTTGAGCGAAACTATTTAAGAGCGAGTTTTCTGCAAATCCGCCGGAGTTTGATTTACCGTCGCCGAATCCAGAGCCGTTGCCGCCTGAGGAAGCCGAACCAAGAGCGGCGTTGCCTCGGTCTGCGCCGCTACTGCCCGCCGCGCCATTAGCGTTTCCGTCGACGGATCCTAAGTTTACGATCTGCTCTGCAGCAGAAAATGGTTTTGCGGAACCGCCGGAGCCAGCGCCGCCAGAAGCGGCAGCGTCCGTTCCTGGTCCTGAACCGCCGGAAGCTAACCCATTCATTTGCGCCAACTGCGAAAGTGGATTTTGTCCGGGCCCTTGTCCGTGATCTCCTTCACCAGAAGGCTCCCCTCGATTTAGCGAGTCCGAACCTTTGTCACTTCTTCCGGAAGAAGAACCAGAGCTGCCAGTGGGGGTAGAAATCTGCTCCCCTTTCGCAGACTGATCCATGGTGAGAATTTTGCCATCACGCTTAAAATCGTCTGAAGCTTTGTTAAAAGCTGCCCCTTGCGCATCATGCTGTGCTGCTTTTTGAAGCTGTGCCGCTTCCAGCGCGCGCAGGTCTGCCGCCTTTGACTTTGCCGCCTGCGCCGCAGGCGACGATCCTCCCTGGTTTCAGGAGGCGCAAACGGCGTCTTGCCCTTTGGCTTCGTCTTCGTATTTGCTTGCTAACGCTCTAGCGATATTTGCCAGATTGGCTTGTTGTTGGGCGCCTTGATTCGTGTCGTCTTTACCGCGCTGAGTGAGACCATCGCGGCCGCTATCTGCTACCGCTTGGGAAAAACAAAAAATGAAAAGCAGTTTTAGGAAAAGGCTAGATAAGAGAAAGAAAACGTTGCCGTGTTTTCGATGACTAAGCTGAAACATAGTTACTGCCCAAGTGTTTGAATAAACCTTCACAATTGCGAAGGAATTTAGCTACATAGAATTGCAAAGCCAGTGCCAGCAAAAACCTCAATAAGTTCGTGGAAAGAAGTGTCTATAGTCTGGTCACCCACCGTCTAATTGAGCATTAGAGAGGCTCTATCTCATTTTTGTGTAAGTAGCTGATTGCTCGACGCGATATATCGGGAGTTGAGATAGCCACAGACCTGCATGATCTTAAGCCTGAAGTAGTGCATGTTTCGATACCCGTATGCTCGTCGTTTAATGGCCTTGATGACGTTATTCATGCCTTCGGAGAGGGCGGACGTCACGC
>JBBQIT010000158.1:0-8684 GCA_038325205.1 Bdellovibrionota bacterium | reverse complement strand
AGGCCATTAAACGACGAGCATACGGGTATCGAAACATGCACTACTTCAGGCTTAAGATCATGCAGGTCTGTGGCTATCTCAACTCCCGATATATCGCGACGAGCAATCAGCTACTTACACAAAAATGAGATAGAGCCACGTTGTAGTCATCGAAAGTTACGCCTGTCCAAAAAGTACACAGTATTCTCGAAGGATTCAAAACGGTGACCCTTTTTGGCAGGGTGAAAAAAGTTCAATCAATTAAACCGCCCTCACTCGGTATACGTCGTATTCCTTAGGTGCGTTTTTTCTGGCCTTGGATCTGCATTTCTAGCTTCACTGGACCACCAGGTCATTCGAAGTATGAAATACGTGTATCACATAGGACTTGTGCCTGCGGTCATCGCCTTTACGATGACGTTTGGTAATTTTGCGTTTGCCGAGTTTGGTTTTAGTTCTCAACCAGGACTACAATCGATCACTAACGGCAACCGGGGGAATGTTAATCTTAATGGCTTCCCTGGTGGAGTGAATAGAGGCAGCCGGTTGCAGTCCGGGAATATTTCCAATCGAGCTTTGTTCGGTCGTTCTTCGAATCAACTTTTTAATTTGGGAGGTCTTGCGATTAACGGAAATTTCGACCTCTCGTTTGGATTTCCTCAAGACGTGGCGAACGCGTCGAGGCTGTCCGCGCCGAACCCGCAATTGGTTAACCCCAATCTTAAAAACCGAACGGTATTGATTCGGGATCCCAATTCTGGATTGGTGGTTCGAGAAGCCGTATTGGCCAACGACGGACGGATCTTATCTCGTCCTACCGACGCCTTCGGAAATCCATTGGTGGGTTTCTTTAGCAATGATGCCATCGATAAAGAAGGCTTGGGGCAAGCCGCGAAGTTCTTCTTAGAGAGCAATAATTTGGGAAGTTTCAATAAGCTTGCGGATCAACTTCAAGGAAATGTCGATTTAGGTGAATTCATTGCCGCAGAAAACTTGGCTCGTCGTGAACTGGGCGGGGCCTTGAATGCGGGCGTGCTTCGCGTGCAATGCGCGAAGGATTACCAAGGCAAGCCGATGGATCTATTGGCTGGCAGAGTGAACCAATCCAAAGATCTTGAGACAAACGCTAGCTATAACAGCATGGACTGGGCGAAGCGCTGCCAAGCGCTTATGGCCTACACGTTAAATACGGTGGTAGATCCCTTTCGTCCCCCTGTCTTTCCCAGTCAGTTTAAGATCGATCCGGCTACGGGTGTCATGACGGTCACTGGCCTTTTAAATAGCTTTTCGCGACGTGCTTTAAGCGTCATGTTCGCGCGATCGGATAATACCGACCTTTGTAATGCGGATCCGTTTGTCGAGAACCCCATATGGTCTACAGAAGATGTAGTTCGCCAAGCGTTGAATCCAAAGATCTATAACAACGTAAAGGGGCTCGATCCCGACGACGTGAATCGAAATATCTTTTTAACCACGGGCGCGAACATGGCTATCCCGCGTCAGCTACAGGGTGTGATTGGCGCGCGGCTTGGAGTGAATGCTTCGACGCTCAAAGATTTAGTGTTCATCGACAACCGACAATCGGGCGTCGCAACTTCGGGACAATCTCGTGAGATTCGCGTCTTGGGCGGACCTAACCCTCTCTACATTACCTTAGATACCAATAGCGATAAGTCGGGAAAGACTGGCCTAGGCTCTCAAGAAGTAAGACAAACCGGCCCGCATAATCTTGGTTTTGGGCAGAGCGAAGGTTTCTTGGGTGACCCCTTGGGCCTCGGCCGTGACTACTTGAACGGATTTTTGGCTGCGGCTCCGGATGAGAATGGCAAGATGAAGCGCGCGGAAGAAGCTCCGGCGACCGCCGCTCATACTAAGACCAAAGCGGTCGTCGTTAACCAGTGTATTTCTTGTCATACCGACGGCCCTAACTTGATTGGCGGAAAATCGGTCTATACCCCGGTTAACGTTCACAACGCGAACGGCATTACTAATTTAAGTCCCGCGCTCTCGATTGCTCGCGCGAAGTTCCAACGCTTTCTGGGTATGGTGGGAGCTGCGGTTCCGGATGCCAAGAAGCCTACGAGCTTACTTCCCCTCCCGACGGACGCTTTGACTCGAGCCAATTTACCTCGAAGCCAAGAGTTCGTAAGTCTGTCGATGGGATATCAGCCTGGAGCTTTGGGAGATCTCTTAAAGCGAGATCCCAGATTCAACAGTATTTTGCAGGTAAACTCTGAAGGAAATATTGATCCTCTTAATTTATCCGCGGGCGCCAAATGCGCTGTGAAGAAAGCTTTGGGAGATCCCAGACGTCCTGCGGCGACTCCGGCGAGAGCCTTGGCCCAAGCCGGCCCTCCTAGACCTGCGGCTGCTCCTGGGATTTCTCACCAGAATTAGCTTCTCTAACATTTCGATAGTGATCGTGGAGAACAAGATCAAAGACGGGAAGCCTACCCACGATATCACTACTTCTATAGGCCGCGTGGCATAGGTAGCAGAGCCCTACCTCATTTACTTTCCTAACGAGAGCCCAATCAATAAGGGTCACGATCAACAGTGAAATGCCGTAAGTGAAAAAAGCCAAGCACACCCCAACTACGATGAGTCCTACGCCTATCTTTCGATTAAAGTCTTTTTGTCGGTAGAGGTCGGAACAACCGCAAACGGCGCATTGAGTGAGTAGTTGAGATTCCCTTAAATCATCCGTTACGTGGGGAAGGTATCCCTGTTGGCATTCGGGACACTTGGGCTCGGCGACGCCGTCATAAAATAGTTCTATCCTTTGATGGCAATGGGGACATTTTGCGTTGATCTCTAATTTCATAGCTTACAAAGGAATGGCGTGGAAAAAAGCCAAATACTGGCTAAGCGTTTCTCCCGTTAAGACACAAAGAACGGCGACGTATAAAATTCCGGTCGCTGATTGCGTAGAGCGAATGCTTACCGTATTCAAAATTAAATACGATAGACAGGCAGGCCCCAGAAGCCCCCATGCCCAGCGCATTAAAAGGAAAATTCCTGGGCTGGTCGACAGCAGATAGCGATAGATTTCAATTTCAGATTTACCCGAAAGCGTGACGCCCAGATGATAGGTTCCGAAAACAAAGCGGGCGGCGATTAAAACCACGAGAACCGCGGTCAGCCGTTTCAATTCATCAATCGACATTCTTGGCTGCACCAAATACCAGTGGCCCAAAAGCATGGCGGCCATCGTAAATCCCAAGAGGCATGTCGACAAAAGGGCGTTCGTAATTAGGGGGGCCATCGCTTGTTGGGTCAGTGCTTGAGAAAGGGCGGTGTGTTTCACGTCAAAGATGATCATCGCGATCCCAAGACCGATAGCTGCCCCATAAGCGAGGAGAGACGGGGTCCGATAGCGGACCGCCGTAAGGGCAAAAAGCACGGCAAAAACGACAAAACCCCAAAACAGGATGACTTCGCTTCCGACCAAATAGGGCCTTCCCAACAGAAAATAGGAGATACCCGCCAGGCCAGCTGCCGCAAGGCCGTGGTAGACGAAATAACGCCTTTCTACCTGGGATTGCTTGAGAAACCCGAGACTTATGAAGACCCCTACGGAGAGGTCAAAGAGGATCGTAAAGATCAGATGGCTTAAGTCCATAGGGCAAACAATTCCAGAACGGTCGTAAAGTCAAACTTGTCCGGTGGTTTGGTCCGGCGTAGCCGAAAGGCGAAGACGGATTTGACAGTAACTTAGGTAGTCTCTACGTTAGGGACCCTATGGCAATTGCATCAGTTAACGGAAGAATTTCTGCCCCCGAAAACGCTACCGTTTCGGTCTTCGACCGAGGGTTTCTCTTTGGGGACGGAGTGTATGAAACGGGTCGTTCTTACGGACGCACTTTCATTTTCTTGGAAGAGCATTTCACCCGATTGCGAAAATCAGCTGGGAAGCTCGCGATTCCGACTCCCTGGTCTGACAACGACTTGAAAGATGGCTTATACGCTTTAGCGAGAGAGTACGGCCAGTCCGATGTCTACTTTAGAACGATTGTCACTCGGGGTCCCATCCCTAGTGTCGGTCTTGAAATATTGGATGACCCAAAGCCCACCTTGGTTCATGTCATACAAAATATCTCGATGCCAAAGATTGAAAAACAGCGCTCTCAAGGAATCAAACTTTTAACTTCTAAGATTTTGCGCAACTCGGCGGCCGCTCAGGATCCGAATATTAAAACCAGCAACTACCTCAATAGTCTTTTAGCGCTGCAAGATGTGAAAGCTCGAGGCGCGGATGATGCCATCTTGTGCAACGCGGATGGGATCGTAACGGAAGGGACTACCTTTTCGGTATTTGGCGCTCGCGGAAATGAACTCATCACGGCTGATCTTAACGTTGGCATTTTGGATAGTATCACGCGACGCCATGTTATCGAGGCGGCAGGTCCAGAACTTAAAGTGAAAGAAGGAAGCTTCTCTTTAGCAGAGTTCTTAGCCTGCGACGAAGCTTTCATCGCCAGCAGTGTTCGCGAGGTAGTGCCTATCCGACAATGGGATGGGAAGACTTTTGCGGCAATGCCGGGAAAGATAGCGACGCTGGTGCATCAAAAATTGCAAGCGCACATTAAAGAGTACTTAGCTACGCACACTGGATATTGAGAACTCTGTCAGACCAAAGGTTGCCACGCCGCTATCGCGGCTCGCAATGACGGATAAATTTTAAAGGACGAGGCTTACGATTGCGCTTTTAGCTTCTTTAACTCTTCAGTCAAGAGCGGCACGACTTCGAAGAGATCTCCCACAATGCCGTAATCTGCCTTCTGGAAAATCGGAGCTTCAGGATCTTTGTTGATAGCGACGATCACCTTTGAAGTTCTCATTCCCGCCAAATGCTGAATTGCGCCGCTGATGCCGCAAGCGATGTATAGCTTGGGGCTAACCGTTTTACCGGTTTGGCCGACCTGCATGTCGTGAGGAGCGTAGCCTGCATCGACAGCAGCGCGGCTGGCTCCGACGGCGGCTCCAATAACGTTGGCGCAGTCTTGCAAGATCTTAAAGTTTTCAGCGTTCTTAAGCGATCGACCACCCGAAATAATAACGTCGGCTTCGGTGAGTTCTACCTTCTTGACGGTGCTTGCGATCACTTGGGCGATCTTTGCGCGAATATTTCCGACCTCAGCGGCGGCTTTTTCGACTGCAGCGCTGGCCCCTTTATCGGGAGCTGGGGGAAATACGTTTGGTCGAACGGTAAACACAGCGGGAGATTTTAAGAACTCAACCGCCTTGGTGCATTTACCGGCGTAAACAGGACGTCGTACCGTCACTTTATCGCCTACGACTTTAATTTCAGTGCAGTCAGCGGCAAATCCAGATTGGAATTTAGCAGCCAATCGGGGCATGAAATCTTTTCCCTGAGAAGTAGCGCCAGCGACCACCGCGGTCGCACCTTGCTTAGAAAGGAAAGCGTACAAGGAGTTCGCGTACCCTTCGGTGGAATACGTTTCTAGGGCTGCATTCTCGAGGCAGACGACTTTGGTAGGACCTTTTTTCGCGATATCAGCGGCAATGCTGTCCATTCCGCCTTTGCCTAACAGAACTACCGTGGGAGTAGTTCCCTGTTTTAATAGTTCTCCTAAAATCTCAAGCGTGACTCGCTTAAGCTGTCCTTCTTTATGCTCTCCGACTAAAAATACGCTCATCACTAATTCCTTTCGCGATTAGATAACTTTGGCCTCTTCACGCAACATCCGCACCAGTTCTTTGACTTGGGTAGCAGCATCGCCAGTAATCTTTTTCCCGGCACTTCGCTCGGGGGGCAGTTGATAGTCCGATTCCTTTACCGTGGGACCACCCGTCACTCCTAAATCGGCAAAGCTATAAACTTTGATCTCTTTTTTCTTGGCTTTCATGATGCCAGGAAGAGAGGCGTATCGGGGGGTGTTAATGCCTTTATCGACGGCAAGGACGCAAGGGATAGGCATCTCGATAATGTGGCGAGTGCCGCCTTCTACGTCGCGCTCTGCCTTCAGCGACTTCTTATCCGGCGCAATTTCGACTTTCACGATGACAGAAGCCGAAGGCCAGTCGACGAGCTCTGATACGAAACCGAAAGTAGCCGCTTGATCGTCATCAATGGCTTGTTTGCCCGTGAATACGATCTGGGCGCTTTCTTTCTTTAATACTTCCGAAAGAGCTTTTGCGACTTGGAAAGTATCGACGACGTCATCCGTCTTTACGTGAATCGCGTTGTCGGCGCCCATGGCAACTGCGGTGCGAAGCGCTTCCACCGTGCGATCGGGTCCGACCGTGACGGCAGTGACGGTACCCTCTTTAAGGCGCTCTTTGGTTTTTAAAGCTTCTTCGATAGCGAATTCATCGTAGGGATTGATAATCCATTTAATGTCATTCTTCTCGATGTTCGACTTATCGGCCGTGACCTTGATCTTGGTCTCGGTATCTGGAACCTGTTTCAGCATTACGAATATATTCATGTGTCCCTCAGTAATTCTAATCTTGAAGCAAGTATCGGGCGATAACGACTCTTTGTACTTGCGAAGTTCCTTCGTAGATCTGCATGAGTTTCACATCGCGCATGATCTTTTCCACGGGATACTCCTTGGTGTAGCCGTAGCCTCCGAAAATTTGAACGGCATCAGTGGCCACTTCCATTGCCATATCGGCCGAGAGTCGCTTGGCCAAAGCGGAGTAGTAGCGGGCAATGTCGTGATTGCCGTTATCTAAATTCCAGGCCGCTTGGTAGCAGAGCAGACGTCCCGACTCTACTTTGGTAGCCATATCGGCCAACATAAATTGGATGGCCTGAAAGCTTGCGATGGCCTGATTAAACTGTTTTCGCTCTTTGGCGTATTTGATGGAGTGGTTCATCGCCGCTCTGGCTCCGCCGACGGCGGCAGAAGCTGTGGGTGTTCGCGTATGATCTAAGGTCTTAAGCGCCAACCTGAATCCTTCGCCAGGTTTGGCGATAAGATTTTTCTTAGGCACTTTTACCCCTTCGAACGTGATGGAGCGAGTATCGGAAGATCGTTGCCCCATCTTGTTTTCAGGTTTTCCTAAATGGATGCCTGGAGATTTCGCGTCTACCGCAAGACACAAGATTCCTTTGGTCTTTAAACTTTTGTCTGCTGTCGCAAAAACAGTGAAAAGATCAGCGACTCCACCGTTGGAGATCCACATTTTGGATCCGTTGAGCACATAATGATCGCCCTTGTCTTCGGCATGGGTGGATAGCGATCCTGCGTCCGAGCCCGAGCCAGGTTCGCTCAAGCAGAAAGCCGCAAGCTTTGGGCTTTCCAAGAAGGGGAGGACAAGGTCTTTGATCTGTTCGTCAGTTCCACCCAAAAGAATGGGGTAGAGCGCTAAGTTATTCACCATGATGCTGGTGGTGATACCTAAACAGCCTGCTCCTAGCTCTTCATTGATGATCACTTCATCTAAAACACCCAGGCCTAGGCCCCCAAATTTTTGTGGAATGGCCGTGTTCATAATGCCCAGTTCCCAGGCGTGATTGATAATCTCTTTGGGAAACTCGCCGGATTCGTCAAAGCGGGCGGCGTTGGGAATGACCTCTTTTTCTACAAAGCGGCGGACCATCTCTTTGAGAGCTTTTTGTTCATCGGACAGGCTGAATTCGATCATCGGTAGTTGTTCCCATGTGTCTTACTAAACTCTGACTAGGGAGAAACTAGTTATAAATTCGGCGGTTTTCAATCATTTTCTGGCATGGTACTTGTCTAGAATCTTATGGCAAAAGGGCGACTTGGGCTGCTTATCATTTTGGATGGATTCGGTATCAATCCGGATCCTAGGTTTAACGCAATCGCGCAGGCGGACGCCCCTACGTTTCGTCGGATCTGGAACGATTGTCCCCACTCCACATTGGAAGCTTCGGAACATTTCGTGGGACTGCCGGCCGGATTTATGGGGAACTCTGAAGTTGGCCATTTGAATATTGGGGCCGGCCGGGTCGTTTACCAAGACTTCTCTCTCATTAGCAAAGCCATCGAGGACGAGAGCTTCTTTAGAAACGAAGCTTTTCTGAAGTTAATACGCCAGCTCAAAGCAAAAGAGCCGCAGGGAACGCTTCATCTGATGGGATTAGTATCTGACGGAGGCGTTCACAGTCATATTAGCCATCTCTTTGCGCTCATCCAGATGGCAAAGAAGGAAGGCGTTAAGAACGTAGCCATCCACGTCTTTACCGATGGAAGGGATACTTCGCCGGTCAGTGGAGTTGGCTTCATTCGCCAAGTAGAAGAGTTTTGCAAAGACGCTGGCGTAGGCGAAATTAAGACCATCTCGGGACGTTTCTATGCGATGGATCGCGATAATCGCTGGGATCGCACAGATAAAGCTTTTCTGGCGCTCGCGGGAGGCGAGGGGAACGTCTTTTTTGACCCTTGCGACTATATCCAGAAACAATACGACGATAACACCACGGACGAATTTGTTGTTCCAGCGGCGAGGCGCGGGTATCGAGGTGTTGCCGACGGCGACGGAATCATTTTCTTTAATTTTCGGGCGGACCGGGCTCGCCAGATCACCCGAGCGTTTACCCAGACGGAATTCGAGTTTTTTAGACGCCCGCAACTTCCGACGTTAACGGGATTTGTATGCATGACCCCGTACGACGAGAGTTTCAAACTTCCCTCTGCTTTTGAGAAGGCGAAGGTGCCTCACACTCTAGGTGAAGTCGTGAGTCAGCTGGGATGGCATCAGTTAAGAAT
>JBBQIT010000157.1:0-8736 GCA_038325205.1 Bdellovibrionota bacterium | reverse complement strand
AAAGGCCCAAGAAGAAAAAATCCAAAAAGTGATTCGCAGAACTAAAAACTCCGAAATCGTCAAGCACACCCGATATACTCCGGTCGCAGTAAAACGAGAGGTTACCCAAAGAGATGAGGCCCGCTGTAGCTATGAAAGCGCGGAAGGGAAACGGTGCGACTCTACCTGGGGTTTAACAATGGACCATCGCTGGCCTTTTGCTAGGGGAGGCAGGTCTGATTTGGTTTCTAATCGGAGGCTGCTTTGCCAAGCACACAACAAGCTTGAAGCTGAACGGATACTGGGGAAGAGCGTAATGAGCCGACATAAAAATCTGCTCTCTTCCGAAAATAGGCGACTTGGGCTTACCGAATAAGCTGACAAAAAAAGCCCTTCTTGCCCAAGACGCTTCCAAGCGGCGAACGGATAGAAAAGAGCGAAGCCTACTTCGCGCGGAAGAAGGCTCCTGACCGCCGGCGTAATTCAGAAAGATCGGGAGAATATCCAGCGGCACCTGAAATTTTCTCGTGTTCCCATTTTGTTTCGATGACACGAATGAAAGTCATGGAGAATCGATAGATTCTACAATGCTTTCAATACAAGAAGTGTAGGATCATGAGCGTGAAACGCGACATAATTAATTAGAAGAAACTAACGTTTGCCCTTGCGTTTGACTGGCGCCCGTTTTGGCGAGCTTTGCCATTCTTCTTTCCATAGGTACATTCCCGCGACAACACTCGCGACAAACATGAGGAACGAAAGAATTTGTCCCATGCTGAGCCCTAAGAAGAGGTATCCCACCTGAGCGTCAGGCTCGCGGAAAAACTCAGCGATAAAACGCGCAAGACTGTAGCCGATCAAAAAGATGACCGAGATCTGCCCGTCTTTTTTCAACTTTGGTTTCAATGTCCAAAGCAGAACGAAAAGACAAATTCCTTCCAGCGCCAATTCATATAGTTGCGATGGATGGCGAGGTTCGGTGCCTCCGTGCTTAAAGATCATCGCCCACGGTACATAAGAGACGCGTCCGTATAATTCACCGTTGATGAAATTGCCGATGCGACCCATCGCAAGACCGACGGGAACGGCTAAGGAAAGCGCGTCGGTCATGTTCCAGAAAGGGATTCCTTTTTTGCGGCAGAAAATTAGTGTCGCCACAATGATTCCCATCAGCCCGCCGTGAAACGATAGGCCTCCTTCGTACACTCTAAAAAGATAGAGGGGATCTTGTAAGAGACTTCTCGGGTCATACACGAAGCAGTAAATGACTCGCGCTCCAATGACGGTGCCGACTAATAGCCAGAGGATGAGTTGCTCGACATCTTCTGCGGTGAATTTGAACCTTCCTTCGCGAGAAAGACGCTGGAGAATGTAACGCGCAACGATGAAACCGCCGACGTATAACAGCGAGTACCACCGTATCTGTAGCGGTCCCCATAATTTGATTAGTACAGGATCAATGTCAGGTTGGTGCAGGTATTGAATGGAAGCCATATGATTGACGCTCATGTTAGCAAGCCCACTTGTATTTTGACAAAGAAAAAAGCCGAATTACAACTACTTGGCCCAAAAACACACTTGCCGCATTTCTCTTTTGCTCCTATATTTCTAAATCTCTTACACGATCACCAATAAATGGTTTTAGTTAAAATCGATGTACGACAATTTAGGAGGACAGCATGAATAAGAATGAACTCATCGCCAAAGTTGCGGGCGAGACTCAACTCACCAAAGCAGATTGCCAACGTGTGATCGAAGCGACTCTCGATATTACGAAGAAGATCGTAAAAAAAGGAGAGGAAGTTCGATTGATCGGTTTCGGAACTTTCATCCGCTCGAAACGTTCCGCTCGTCGTGGACGTAATCCCCAGACGGGAAAAGAGATTCAAATCAAAGCGCACTTCGCGCCTCGTTTCCGTCCCGGTCAAGATTTCAAAAATTTTGTAAAGTAAACCTTACTGCTCGCCGTTTACCTAACGGCGGGCATTTTTTCGCCTTCTGCCCTTTGTTGGAGAAGTCATGACAAGGCAAGAACACCCAAAGTGACGTTCTTCGTCTGCTTTCCAGTGCACTTCCGGCATTCACCCAAGAATTACTCAACGATTTAAAGCTCCCCGCTGAATCACCTTGGCACGTCCCCTGCTTAATACCCTTCTGGGTGAAAAATGTTGGATAGTGTATTCCGTAAGAGGTTAGCGATTTGGAGCGGGCGATCGTTTGCCTTGTGCTTCGTCCTTTTCCTTGCGGGTTGCGCCAATGGATCGGTCTCTGGACCCGTTCAGATCTCTTTGATCCAGCCCATTGCTGGCGGACACTGCCAATATCAAGTGGTTCCCACGTCCGTTACTACGCTTTCGAATATCAACACGCTCAAAGGAGCGGTGGGACAAGTGGTTACCACGAATTCGGTTTTAGATTCGGTTCCTGAAATCTTAGATAGCTTTAAAGGCTTAAATCCTCCGGATCTTGATTTTGGAAGCTCGGGCGGTGTCTATTTTCCGGAAGATTTTCAAACCCTCTTTAATGCGAGCTTGTATCAGGCAGTGGAAGAGACGTATCTACTTACTCTCGCCGCAGGCCCTCAAGCCGATTTAACCGTATTAAATCCTAATCTCAGTCAAACTCGAATTATTTATAACGCTCAATTGAGTATTGATGATACCGGCGAGCTGACGACGGATAATGCTGCTTATCAAGCCTATCCCGTAACGTTACCCGATGGGTCAGCGGTGGTTCGTGATTACCTTTACGCTTTTCCCGATCACACAGTCACTCTTCTTCCTTTAGGATTGAACAAGGGAATTTTGGGTCATGAATCCATGCATGAGTGGAATCGCTATGCTTGGATGGGGAAAGTAGATCTTACTAACACTTTAACGAAGAACACCATTCGATCGGTCGACGAAGGAACTGCAGATTTAGCTGGTTTCATGATTAGTACCGACTCGAACTTCTTTGACTGCACTTTCCCGATTCAAGGCGCGCGTGACCTTGCGAAGCGGAAGATGTTTGATACGAATCTTTCTTCAAATATCGCTACCAAAAAAAAAGGCTACCCGATTCATGACGCTGGCGCCGTGTGGGCCTACGCTCAATGGAAAATCGGAAGTGCGATCGGTCAGCGAGAAAATTTGAATGCCTTAGAAAGAATGTTCCTTAACTTTTCAAGCTGCGCTCGAAATGACGGTGAATACGATTTTAATAGCATTATTCAATGTCATCTTAGAGCCATCGGCAGTCGATCGGGAGCAGCAAGCTCCGTTTACTCGGATGTTTTTGCGGGAACTTTTGGAGGTTGAGCCGTGTTACGTCGTAGACAACCTGTCATCGTTCTTGGAGTGCTCTTACTCCTTTGCTCGACGAGCATCGCTAGGACGCGAAAAGCTTATGTTCCCCTAATGGCACCCCCGGCGAAGCGATTAGCAGCCAATACAGAGCCTAGGAAAGTAGTTTATGAAGAGTATCGAGAGGAACGTCACACTCGTTCGCAATTCTCCTTGGGCGGTGAACTAGGTTTGTTGGGTAGACCCGACAGCACGAACGGAAAGATCTTAGGGCTGACTACGGGCCTGCTTGGCCGAGTATTCGCCGAGTATGCGGCGAGCTCTCGATTTATTTTGCGCGGTTCGTTGGGCTATTTCGCTAATTCGTCAGGTGAAGCCCAAGTTTTGGTATCGCAGAGCAATCTGGAGTTGGGACTTGCCGGCTACTACCGCTTTCCTTCTCGTCATTCGACTAAATTTGATTTGGGTTTGGCCCAGAGACTGATTCGAACGACCAGCACGATCACCGTCTTTGGAACTCCTACGGATAACCCTTCGAGCTTGGCTTATCGCTTGGGGCCGGCGGCTAGCGCTGAATTTGGGATGACTCAGACTTTCTCTTTACTTCTTAACTCAGAGGTAACCTTCCAAATCGCGTCCCCCATGAGAACCTTCGTAGGCCTTACGGCAGGACTTCTCTTCCACCTACACTAGAGACCGGTCAAAATACCCAGGATCTTCGTCCTCGGTCGTCGGCATGCTCGACAGCCTTGAAGGCTGCCTCCGCGTGCCTTCTCCTTGCGTCCTTGATCCTGGGCATTTTGCCCCGGTCTCTTAGACGTAAATTGGTTTGAGAAGACGCACGTATGGCGTCGTTACCTTAACCAAGAGCAGTAGGTAGTTGGATTAGAGCGTTTGCTCGGATTGAACCACGGCTTCTTCGCGTGATTCAGCGGCTTCCATCTCCGATTTGCAGTTGATGCAAAACGAAGTGACCGGTCGGGCTAACAATCGCTTAACGCCGATTGATTCCCCACACGATTCGCAAACCCCGTAAGTTCCATCGCCGATCTTTTTCAGCGCTTCTTGAACCTTACCGATGAGTTTTCGCTCGCGGTCTTTAATGCGTAGCTCGAAGCTTCTTTCAGATTCGAGAGTAGCCTGGTCGTTGATGTCTGCAAGTGCAGGAGACCCCATCGTTTGGAGTTCCTTCCCGAAGTCAGTTTGCAGGTCGTGCAGTTGTCTTTCGAGAACCTTTTTAAATTTGTCTAATTCAGCTTTTGTCATAATCAGTCCGACCCTCAATCCAGTTGAAAGTGAGAAGGGTAAGGATTTACTACACCCCCTAATAATGTCAACAAAAATGAATTTTTTTGACGGTAAATCTTCGGAAATTCAAGGGGTTAATGGAAAAGCCCGCTATGCGCGGGCTTCAGGAAGATCGTATGGGAATGGCTCCACAGAACAAGATATGTGTTTCGGGGCCACATAAGGGGGAGGAGGCGAGTCCTGAGTCGCCATTCCCATACGGACTAGTTGCTTGGAACCAACCATTTCTGATTGGTTCCGCTTCTAAGTCTCAAACTTTTTTTCTCTCTCTTCGCTCCTCGTTAGTGAGTTCTCGGCAACGTGTAAACGATCGGATTTTGAGGATTCGTCGTATACGTCGGCGGAGTCACTGTCGGTGTTGTCGGTACTGTCGGCGTTGTCGGTACTGTCGGCGTTGTCGGAACAATCGGTGTTATCGGAATAATTGGCGTCGTGCACATCACAACCACGTTGTCGCAACCGCCCCAATGGGGAGGGGTTGTCGTCGGTGGAGGCGTAACCGGCGTAATCGTTCCCGGCGGAATTCCCGGGGGATAACTCGTCGGCGGATAGGGGCTACGAGGAACCGTGTACACAAAAGGCGGTACAGGGTTCGGATAATACGAAGGCGGCGGAACCATAAAAGGCGGCGTAATAATTGGAGGCATCATGGGCGTCCAAGGGTTCTGCATGCCAGTGTAGTTTCCCGTCGGAAAATAAGGATTATAGGGATTCGGATTCACAGGGTATGGATTGCCGAAGCCTGTGTACATTCCCATCGGAGGAGGACCCATGGGGCCCATCGGGTTCATTCCATTGCCAAAATAAGGTTGTTGTTGAGGGTAGCTCGGCATGCCGTTACCGCCATAAGAGCTGCCGGGACCAGGGTTACCAGAATACTGTCCGTACGTTCCTAAATTTCCAGGAAGGCTGTTATCGACGTAGGGTCCACCACTACCACCATTGCCACCACCGCAACCAGAGCAGCAAGAGCCACAAGAGTCGCCAACGATAATATTGATATCGACGCTGTTATAACTGCCGCAAGAGCTAGAAAAAGATCCGCATCCGCCGCCGTAACTAGATTCGTAGCTCGGGGTCGATGCCGCACAACCGATATTGTAAAGGTCGTTACCAAAACCATAACCGACGTAGCCGGTGGCATTGAAGAGTCCTCCCCAAGCGCTTTCGGCCTTGGCCGAAGTGCTGAAGGAAAGGCAAGAGATCGCTATCACCGCGATCGATAGAATGAATCCGCTCCGCTTCATTGACTCACTGCTCCGCTACAACATTGTGGCCGCAATTTACTTTCACGGTCACTTCCACGTTCGCCCAACTATTAGGCCGAGGGGCTTCACAAGTCATAGCGCCCCTCTCTTCACGGGTTGAAATAAAGCAAGCGACGTGCCATGAAATTGGGTATTGCGCTTAGCTAGAAGCAGGCCGAATACGAAAAGTGTCCATGTGACTGAAAGTTATGCCGTAGATCCTTGATGGTGCGCGGTATGCCTTTATTTTTGGGCACCTAGACTGTAAATTTTAATTACGCCTGCTTGTCACAAATGAGCGCAAACTGAAGTCACTATGCTTTAGGAACCCCTAAGGGGCACACGGAGACCTATGAACACTCGCAGTCTTATGCTGATGGTTACGCTTTCGGCCGCTACTTTTTTCTCGTCGGTGGGTTTAGCGGGTCCGGAATTCGTTCCGATCCAGGAAAGAGCACAAGGCCGTTCCTTAGGAGGCACCATCCTTCTAAATGACAGCCTTTACTCTAATCCGGCGTCTAGCGCTTTTACTCAGGCCTACGCGGTTGAGGGAACGTTTGGCCTTCCGAGGTCTTTTGCCGCATCGGTGCTCGATACGCGAACTTCGGAAATTGGCGGAGCGTTCGGATATTTTAGGACCCAAGATGTCGATGCTACCCAACCCGTACAGGGTTTGAAGTTGGCCCTAAGCGGGAAAGCTTCGTCGGTCATCGGATTAGGCATCGGTGGCAAGGTGATGTGGGGACAGGGCACGAATAAGACGAGCCAGAACCTCACCGATATGGATTTGGGAATGCTAGCGAATTTAGGTACTGCCCAAATCGGTTACTCTATTCGCAATGTTTTTAATGGAAATCCTCTTTTCAATCAGCGTCGAGAGATGGCTTTAGGCGGACGACTCGGCTATCAAGATCTTCTATTCATCAATGCCACCGTCTACTCGCTCTTTTCCAGGCTTAAGCCCAACGCGTTTGGAATCGGCGCAGAATATGTCTCGCCTTACTACTTCGCTATCAAAGGCGGGTTCCGAGTTGATTCTGATCTCAATCAGAACTACTGGAGTGCGGGCGCAAGCTTCCTAGCTCCCAAGCTAAATGTTCACTATGCGATCGAATTCTCGCAGGTGGCCGGTCAAGGTCCGCAACATACGTTGGCCGCGAGCGTTCAGTTCTAGCCAGCGGCTTTGAGAATCTGAGGCCCACAACGGGAGGGAAGGTCGGCGGGCTTTACCGTCGACCAAGTCGATTTTAATTGGCTCAACTCCCTTAGCCCCTCTTCATAAGATAAATCGGAGCGGTAGTAGTCCAAATAATATTTGGCGGTCACTAACGCGCCTTCAGTGACGTTATGTTGGCGTCTAAAAAATCTAATCATCGATCCGATGCCGGGCATGTTTCGGCTTGCCATGAGAGTTTCCCGCGCTGCAGGCGTAAGATGGTAAGCAAACACTTCTGTCTGTCCATGATGCTCTTCTACTCCGCGTGCTAAGTGCCTCGATAAAGCTCCTGAGGCCCCTTGTGGGACATTGGGCCAGGTCCCCAGCTCCACAATCCAATCGTTTAGCATGGTGTAAAAACACTCTTCCGCATAATCTCTGATGATCGGAGTGGGGAGATTCTTGGCGGGATCGATCTCTCTTCCTTCGACCAACAAAGTTAAATAATGGGCGATAAGTCTTCTCCCTTGAGTTTGCGTGAATGGCGGATGCACTACGGTTCCCTCAAAGTATTTGCTGGCCTGATGGGTAATCAGCAGGGTGGCGGCTCTTAACTCGACAGCCGTCACGGAGGCGATAGATCTTTTTGTACCGTTAAGCATGATGCTGATTTTCTGGGGAGTGTAGTACCGATCTGTCATGCGCACAGTGTAAACTCTGATTCCCCTCTGCTGCCAGAATTCCAAAAAACCGACGGCCTGCTTTTGCTTGTAAGAAGCAGCGGTTCCCACCTTTGATTCTAAAAGCCCGTGAATGATAATTTCTTGAGAGCCTGTCGCTTCGTAAGCGATGCCATCGGGATTTTTGAAAGACCTTGGATTCAGCGTGCGGTATTGGAAGTCATCCATCACGCGATGGGATCGGTTTGCTTGGGTTCTTTTTCGAAGGATGGAAACAGCGAAGGCCTCCCCCAATAAACCAAAGAAGGCGTCAGACTTTATTTTTACGAGATAGCCAGGCGAAGGAACGCTGCCAGTAGGAGGGAGGTCGTTTCCCATATATTGGTTGGCTCTCAACTGAAAAAAGGCAACATCATCTTCGGTCCAGTATCGAAACAGGGTTTCGGTGCTTTGGAGCCCTAAGTTTTCGGTCGAAGCGGTGAACAGCTCCGGCAGGTTTTGGGCCACCCGTTCGAGGTTATCCGTAATGGGGCCGCCCCACAGGGGGCCGCTAAAGACTAGCGCTATCAAGACTATGAACCGATTCCGCAACAAAATAGCTCCTTAGGGCGTTAAAAGCGCGGAACTATAACGCAGAGCGTAATACTTTCAAAGAAATAAGCTCAGCCGGAGAACTAATACCAGCCTGGGGGAAGAGGAATTCCCGAAACGTGCCAGCGGTAATGTTTGTCGTAGAATTCCGGGCTTTCAAGATGGTTTGCGGTCGGGTCTGCGATCTTATTTAGGGAGGGAATATACGTCCATACGTGCCAGGCATAAAATCGAGACCTGCAGGCGCCGGAACGAAGCTCGGTCGGGATCCCCACGTGATTGAGGATGGCCCAGAGGACTCTGGCTTTGTGTCGGCAGGCTCCCCTAATCTCGGATCCGCCCTCTACGAAGTCTTCGGCGTTGGTCCCCAGCGTGAAGGGATTAAAGCCCCAGTTGCCGTAGTCACCGCTTAGCTTCTCGTTAAACATTCTGACAATGGCTTCGGTGTTCCCTTTGGGGTCTATGAGAAGCATTTTCTCCTCAGCGCTAAG
>JBBQIT010000156.1:0-8830 GCA_038325205.1 Bdellovibrionota bacterium | reverse complement strand
CGCGAGAGGAGATCTTCGGACAAATCCAGGACGGACGTCATTGGTGGGGCTCCGACGGTCTTTTCTTCTTTTCGGCAGGAACTAAAAGCGCAGACGGATCTTCAGAACGTTCTAGCACTATTTTAAATCCTTATCTCCTTCTTGATGGCAATGAGACCCAAGTCAGTTTCATTAAGAATCATAACTTGGATTTTGTGGACTTCTTTCACGCTAAATTTAATGACCCAAAGTTTCAGTATTTTCCGAAAGCTCGCCACCTCAGGTGGACTCCCGAGAAAAATTACGCCGAAGTCACTTATGGGGTATCAGAGTTCGACCAATTTATTGAGCGACACGCCAAACGCGCGCTTCTACCGTCCGAAATCGAATGGACCTTCAGGGCGGTAAATGCACGGGACTTCGGACTTGAGTATGTCTTTGTAGACCTCAAACAGTCAGAGAATGTCTCTCGGCCTTCCGAAATCGCTGCAGCGACGCAGGCACAAGACTTTTATCACCTAGGGGGGAGCTGCAAATTTCCAGGAGGTTGCAACAATTGCAGTCCTTATCAAGAAGGCCTTAGCAACTTCAGTGTCAAAGCCCTACCAGCCAAGGCGCGATTCCTCTTATGGAAAACCGCTCCCGGAAGTCTCGCTCAGAAAGCGGATTTTACCTATGATGTCCACTTCGAGTAGTTACCAATAGGTAGTTTTGACAGCGCAATCCCCGAGAATTTTTGCCTGGCAGCTGATCCGATCGGTCTCCGGATTTTTTTCTTTTTTTAGCAGTCGACGCTCTACGTTAGATTGCGGCGATAAATTCTCGGGCGATTTCACGACCTGCATGTTGCAGCGGCCGCAAACGAACTCCTGATCGCAGGATGACGCCACGGGCAAACCAGCCTCGAGCGCTGCATTAAACAGCGACGTTCCAGCATCGACTTCAATGCTCTTTCCCGACGGCAAAAAGGTCACTTTAGGCATGAGACACCTTTAAGCACGTAAGGTATACTTAAGACAACGATTTGGCTCAATTATCGCCCCTCTTTATCACTCCACAACAAGAAGAATAACACCATGAATTCTCCAGAATTGGAAAAAATGAACACCCCTAATCCGGAAGCCAATGCCCAATTGATGGCTGACGCCAAAACTTTGGGATTAATGGTTAGTGAATCGGCAAAGGTCATCGTCGGTCAGGAGCGCATGGTTCGCTCTTTGATCGTGGGACTTTTGACCGGAGGCCATGTCTTACTTGAAGGGCTACCCGGACTTGCAAAAACATTGGCGGTGAAAACGCTAGCCACGATTCTAGACGCCAAGTTTCAGCGCATCCAATTCACTCCGGACCTTTTACCCAGCGATCTCATCGGTACCATGATCTACCGCGAAGAAACGGGCGAGTTCGTGGCGAAAAAAGGGCCCATCTTTTCCAATATCGTTTTGGCGGACGAAATCAACCGAGCTCCTGCCAAAGTACAGAGTGCGCTTCTAGAGGCGATGGCAGAAAAGCAGGTGACCATCGGCGAGACGACATACACTTTGGACGAACCTTTCTTAGTGCTCGCGACTCAAAACCCCATCGAACAAGAAGGCACTTACCAGTTGCCAGAAGCCCAACTCGACCGGTTTATGTTTAAGATTAAGGTCGACTACCCTTCTCGAGAAGAAGAGAGAGTCATCTTGGATCGCATGGCGACCCACGCAGAAATTCCTCGCAGCCACGGCATTGTATCGACCAAAGAAATTTTAAATATCCGACGCCACATCAACGACGTTTACTTGGACGAACGCATTAAGGAATATGTGCTCCGTTTAGTCATGGCCACCCGTCGAAGCGAATCAATGACGGCCCAAGAGGCAAAGCCAGAATCTTTGCGTGAAATCCGAAGCGCCATTCAGATTGGAGCTTCACCCCGAGCCACTATCTTCCTTTGTCGAGCGTCCAAAGCCTACGCGCTTCTTGAAAACCGCAACTACGTCGTCCCGGATGATGTGAAGGCCGTCGCAATGGAAATCTTCAGACACCGACTCATTCTAACCTTCGAAGCCGAAGCGAAAAACCTGACCACGGATGATTTGGTCTCGAAATTACTCGAGACGATTGTAGTCCCCTAACGAGGTCGTAAGTGGAATTTAGCCAAGAACTCCTGAAAGCCGTCGCGGAGCTAGAGCTCAAAGCGAAGCGAAATGTCACGGCTCTACTTGCCGGAAACTATCGCACGGCCTTCCGCGGAAGCGGGATGCAGTTTAAGGAGTTTCGCCACTACGAACCGGGTGATGACATTCGTCACATGAGTTGGCAAGTCACCGCCCGTACGGGACGGGCTACGATTAAAACTTACGAAGAAGATAGAGACCTCGATGTTATTTTAGTCGTGGATGTAAGCGGCTCTTCCCTCTTTGGACTGACCAAAAAGCGAAAGCTCGATATGTACGCTGAGCTCGTAGCGCTGGTGGGTTTAGCCGCCCTAAAGTCCGGCGACAACGTAGGACTTCTTCTTTTTAACGATGGGCCGCAGATGTATTTGCCGCCAAAGCGTTCCAGGCAGCAGGTCTTGGCCTCGGTCGCTCATATTTTAAGTCAGCCAGCTCGCGGAAAGCGAAGCGACCTGGCTTCAACCCTGGTCCAATTGAGAGGCTACGCTAAAAGCCGAGCTCTCATTGTCGTCTTTTCGGATTTTTGGGTTCCGCCCTTTGAAACGGAGCTTAGTAAACTGGCTCGAAAGCATGAGATCGTCCTCCTCCATTGTTACGACGACGCCGAACGCGGTTCGTCCCTTAATGGGGTGTTTGACGTGTGCGATCCCGAAACGGGGAGCTTTTTTCTTTTAGATGGAAATTCAACTCGCACCAAAAAGTTACTGTCCGAGCAGCATACCCATCTGACTAATGAGTTAGAAACGATTTCAGACCGATCGAGAGCCGACTATTTGTCACTTAGTGTGGAAGATGATTATCTCCAAAGACTCGTTAATTTCTTTCGTCGTCGTGGCCCTGCTCGCGTGTAACGGCGTCCTCGCCTCAACACTGCGGTTTGCGCTCGAACCAAATCAGCTGCTAACAGGGCAGCGGACCACCCTTGTGCTCCGTATTCCCGTGGAAGGTCTTCCCGACCTGACAGTCAATCCCCCCGTCGTCCATGACGAGCTACTTACCAAAGCGGAATCGCTTCGCATCGCAGATCAAGACTACACTCGTGAAGGCAACGAGCTGGTTTGGACTTACCACCTCGTCCCCACGAAACTAGGCACTGTCACAGTACCTCCGATTGAGATTCAAATCGGAACGCAAAGCTTTTCTTCTGAATCGGTGACTTTGACCATCGCGTCCACTCGGAAAGACGGAGACGAGGAGCTAAGGCCTGATTTTGGTCCGGAATCCTTTCCGATGCGTTGGGGACCTTGGATTAAACTCGTACTGCTACTTTTGCTCTTAGTCGGCGGCGGTTTGGCTTCCTACCGCTGGTGGCTTCACCGAATGGTAAAGATTCCCAAGGCAGAGCCAAAGCTCATGGCTCCGGAAGAGTCTCCGCTTGAGTGGTTTCAAAAGAGGATCTTAGAGATTCGCCGCGCTCTGGAGAATTCTCAAAACGGGGAAGTCACGATCGACGAACTTACTTCAGCGATTCGGCAATTCTTCGAGAAAGCTTCCCGAAACCCAGTAGAAACCTGGACTACCACGGAATTTAGAACTCGATTTTCTCGCGACGAGCTGGCTCAGCAAATCACTCTCGTTTTGAATCGCTGTGATGCTTGGAAGTTTGGCCGAGAGAGCGATATCGAAGTTAAAGATATGGCGTATTATTGTCTTAGCGAAACGGAGAAGATTTTACTTCCATGAACCATTTGGCCGACCCGCGCAGCCTTCTACTTTGTCTTCTCCCATTGGGGGCAGCGCTATTCTTTATTTTTAAGCCTCGTTCCCAGAAGAGAAAGGGGCTTCTTCCATTCTCTGGCCCCATTGGATTTTTAGAGAAGGAAACCAAACGAACCCGCTGGATTTTTCGTGCCCTTTTCCTGGGAACGATCATCGCTCTTTGTCTCTTCGGTTACGTCATCGCTCGTCCGTTTGAGCTTCGCCCGAAACTAAAGCGAACGGGAGAAGGCATAGACATTTTGATTGCATTAGATACTTCGGAATCTATGGATGCCGACGACTTTGAGCCTAGCCGCATCGATGTCGCAAAATCGGTAATCCGCGACTTTATCAAGCGACGCACCGAAGATCGCATCGGTATCGTGGTCTTTTCGGGGGATGCCGTCACAAAATGCCCTCTGACGAGAGACTACGATTTTCTCTTGTCTCAAGTAGAAGACATCCACTTGCGAGAAATGAAACAGGGAACTGCCATCGGGATGGGGCTCGCCAATGGAGTGGCCCGGCTTCGAAATTCGGAATCTAAAACGAAAGTGCTCATTCTTCTCACGGATGGAGATAGCAACGTAGGGGCCATCAATCCCGCGACGGCAGCTCACCTAGCCCGACAAGAAGGTATTAAGATCTATACTATTGGCATCGGCAAAGCGAACCGGGTCGTTGTTCCCATTTACGCTTATGATCTTTACGGACGTCGCACCCAACTCGTGGCCCAGGTTCCCTCGTACCTAAATCCAGAATTGTTGCAAGAGATAGCCCGCTTGACCGGGGGCAAAGCTTACATGGCAAGAGATCCCGGAATGTTGACTCGGTTCGTTCAAGAGATCGACTCCCTCGAAAAGACCAAAGTGAAGATTACTAAGACCGAGGAGAAGGAGGAACGCTTTTTGATACCGGCCCTCATCGCGACTCTCCTCTTTTTTATGGTGCTAGCGCTTCGTGAGACTCGCTTTCGCAGAACGAGGTTAGCCGTATGATCATGCACTTCGCACAGCCGTGGGCCTTTTGGGGATTTCTCCCCGTAGCGTTGCTTGCAGTCCTCATGATTCGGTACCGCAAGACGCCTAAATTTCTACTTAAGTTTCTTTGCTCGATCTTAGCGCTCACCTTTTGTGTGTTGGGGTTATGCCGCCCTCAGATGGGTCACGTCGCTACAGACACTCAGGGAGCACGCTTTCAATTATTTCTGGCGATGGACGTTTCTAAGAGCATGCTTGCTACTGACGTCACGCCAACACGAATGGATTTTTCCATCGCTTTCGCTCAAAAACTCATTCAACAACTGGGTGGAGTAAAGGTAGCTTTGTTCCCCTTCGCGTTAGATGGCTTTATGCAAGTCCCATTAACCAATGACATCTCCGCAGCTTCTGACATGATTGCTTCGTTAAATCCCAATGTAACAACGAATCAAGGGACCGATATCTCTGGCTCCCTCTCCACGCTTTTCAAATACATTGCCCGTTTAGAGCGCGCCGCAAAAGCAAACGGAGCGGACTGGTTCCCAACCCAGGTTGTGATATTAAGTGACGGCGAAAGCCAGTATCCTCTGCGCGACGAGGTCACGACTCTCTTTCGAAATGCCCGGATCCCCATCTTTACCGTCGGTGTCGGAACTGCTGCAGGAAGTACGATTCCGGCCGAACGCCGCATGGGCGGTCGGGATGTCCTAAAAGACCGCTCGGGGCAGGTAGTCCGTACACAACTTCATGCTGAGATTTTGCAAAGGGTGAGTTCTCAAAGTGGGGGCGATCATTTTACGGCGCAATTTGACGAAGTCGCGCGTTTGGCCAAACGACTGACTCAGTCTGCTGCCATTGGAAAGCTCTCGACCTCCTTTAAAGCGGATAAGGAGTTCTTCCCCCTTTGCTTCTTGCTCGCTCTCGTTCTCATCGCTTTCGAATTCGCTTCTGGCCAATGGGAGTATGCGATCCGAGGAATGGCGCTTTTCTTACTTTTTGCCCCAGCTCTAGGGCGAGCGGAGATCTCTATCGACAAACTGCCGCAGGCAGAGGTTCAGGTCCCGCAGGAAACCCAAGATCCCAAAATGGCGGAACTAGAAGCTATGGACGATGAACGTCGATCGATCGTGGAATACAATTCAGGAATCGACTTCACTCGCCAAAATAATCTCGCTAAGGCCGCCGAGATGTACCAAGAAAGCGCTTTGCTCACCCAGGACACTAAACTTAAAAAGAAAGCGCTTTATAACTTGGGAAATACCTTTCTTAAGCAAGGCGAGCTTCAACAAGCTGTAGATGCTTACCAACAGGCTTTCGATACTTCGACGAAGAAAAAAGAGTTCGATACTGAAGCCAACCAAAAGATTTCAGACCAGTTAGCTTTGGCCTATCGCTTGATTGAACAGCAAAAAAAGCAAAAACAATCTCAAGAAGGAGATGGCAAAGGGAATTCTCAAGGAGACGACGACAAAAACGGCTCTGCCCCCAGAGATCAAAAAGGACCCCAAAAATTTAGAGCGCAGGACTTTGACTCGACCCAAAAGCAAAAGATCTACGATATGGTGGCTTCCGAAGAACAAGAGGCGCTGCAACGGATTCAAGAACAGAAGAATCAGAATCACGTTTCTAAGTTAAACGAAAAACCATGGTAAAAGTTTCTTTCATAGCGAAACTCATTTTTCTTTTCTTCTTGGGGTTAGCTTTGCCTTCGTTTGGGTTTGGAGGAGAGACTCACTTTCGTATGGAGTTTTCCAAACGAGAAGTGTTCCTAGGCGAGCAAGTCACTTGTAACTTCGTCGTCTATAGTCCCGACAATGTCGTAGAAGTTGAAGTCGCAAAATTTCCCGAGTTTCGCGGCTACTGGAAAGAAAACTTGGTCCTCCGGCAAGGTCCCATTCCTACTACTCCCGGAATGCCTGGAGAGCTCAACGAAGCGATAGTGGGCACTTACGTTTTAACGCCCATGCTGGGAAGCCAAGAGCCGCTTATCGAGCCGATGAAGGTAGTGATCCGAAATCCAAGTAGCCGCCTTATCGAAGGAAGCACACCGCCTGAATTTACTTATAGTGATGGGACGCCTCCCACGATTAAACCTTTGCCCCCTTTACCGGCGTCCGAAGACCCCAAATGGTTCACGGGTGCGGTGGGGCGCTTTTCTTTTTATCCGGGAGATAACGCCGCCACTTTTCAAAAAGGCGACCCCGCTCAATTTAGAATCACCCTTACCGGTCAGGGGAATTTCCAGGACATCAATTCGCTTCCTCTGATTCTCCCTGGCACGATGGAAGAGTTGGGAAAACGCTCCTTCCAGCAAGGCAGCACACAAGTAAACGCAAAGAGTTTCGAATACACCGTTCAAATTCACGGAATTGAAACTTTTTATCTGCAGCCCGCACCTTTTATCTACTTTGATCCCGATACCAAGCAGTACGTGAAGATCTATACTCCTCAGATTGGTTTCCAATTTGTAAAGACAGAGGCCCCAACCGCCGCCGAAGAAGAAGCGCCCGCGCGTTTGAGTCCTTTGGAAAGTTCATGGAGTGCGTACCGCCCGCTAAGCCACTCGGCTCCCTTCTTACTTTTGCAAGTGCTCGTCGGCTTTGTCATAGCCGGATTTACTTCGCTTCGTTTTGCGCGGCTTCACGCGATAGCGCGAAGCCTTCGTCCCGAGGTCATCCGAAAACAGAAACTAGCGGCGGCCACCCAGCTTTTGCGCGCGGGTCACTTAGAACCTTTCCTCAAAGAGGCCGATAGCCTGGCCCGAGAATGTCTGGGGGCCCGAATCGGCGGAGCGCCGGCGGGGTTGCCCAAATCGGAACTTATCAAGCATGCTTCGGGATCATTAGATCCCCTCTATCTCGATGCCGCCCGAGGCATCT
This sequence comes from Bdellovibrionota bacterium, assembly GCA_038325205.1. Lineage (GTDB taxonomy): Bacteria > Bdellovibrionota > FAC87 > UBA2466 > UBA2466 > JBBQIT01. Next base: position 1,135 of record JBBQIT010000156.1, on the reverse strand, counting down.
TTTCGGCCTATGAACGCCTCGCGTTCCGTCCCGACCATCTTCCGGTCGAAGACGCCGAAACCCTCCTAAAATCCCTAGAAAAATTAGTCGGTTAGCCGACACCCCGGTTACGACCCATCACTCTTGACTTCGTGAATGTTTTCCATAACATATAGGACCTTCGAAAGAATAAGAGGAGATTTTTAGTGGCAAGAATCACAGTTGAAGATTGTTTAGAGAGAATCCCGAATCGATTTGAACTCATTCATCTCGCTTCAAAACGCGTAAAGCAGATCGCAAAAGGTTCCAAACCGCTTATTTCCCAACCGGGAAACAAAAATGCGGTCCTTGCGCTTCGTGAGATTGCTGCCGGTTTTGTGGAACAAGTTCGTCCCGGCGAATCTAAAAACGGCTCGAAGTAGTTTTTTATACATTAAGTGCTCGCCCCATTACGTGAAGCCCTTGGAGTTCTAGGCGAGGCAGCGGGTACCTTACTCACTCTTGCCCCCTCCCCCGCACGCGATGGCGGAAAGCTGCCTCGGAGGAGATCACCATGAAAAAAAGCTTCAGAACTACTATCCTTCTCGTATTGGTCCTAGCCGGAATGGTGGCTTGGTATCTAGTTTACGAAAAAAGAGTCAGGCCCGATCAGGCAAAAGCCGAGGAACAGGCAAAACAACTCGTCTCCCTTAAGCAAGACGATATTCAATATCTCACCATCGAGCGCCAAGAAGCCGGAGTCGCCAAACCGGTCGTTCTAAAATTCAAACGGACGGGAACCGATTGGGGAATGATGGAGCCCGTGGTCGACGCGGGAAACAACGCGAACCTCACGGCACTTCTCACCACTTTAACCTCTACCAAGTACGACCGAATTGTAGAGGACAACGCCAAAGATCTTAAGACTTACGGACTAGCAACTCCCTTCCTCAAGGTGACCGTCTCTAAGGACACCAGCTCACCTGGGGAAACCGTTTTAATCGGGGATGACACGCCAGTCGGCTCGGCGATCTACGCCAAGACTACCAAGAACGAAACCGTTTACAAAATGCCCGCGGCATTTAAATCCTCGCTGAACCGCAAAGAAATCGAACTACGTAATCGCAAAATTGTTAGCTTCCCCCGAACTGAAATCACCGAAATTGATATTCAAAAA
>JBBQIT010000155.1:0-8843 GCA_038325205.1 Bdellovibrionota bacterium | reverse complement strand
CGAAGTACGGGAGCCGAGTCTTCTACGGGAGCTGGCTTAGTTGGCTTCTCTAACGAAAATATCTTAGCTCGGGGTCGTTTCCAGGCTTCCAATTGCCCCTGATTTCGAAGGAAAGCGAGAGGATCGGTTTTCAAATCAAATTTGAAGTCAGGAAAATTGTGAGACATTGAAGAAGAAGCGATCGCAGCCATCACCGGGATCTCAGATCGCCACTCCTTCTTGGCGTTGTATCTAGCGATCAGAGTGTAGAGAGGCTCTAGTCCTTCCCACTCTTCTTCAAGTAGGCGGAGGGAGTCCGCGGTAATTTCGGTTCCCGATTTACCCAAAGCCACCCGGACTTCTGAAACTAGCTCTCGATTTAACCAAGCACTGGCGGCGCTAAGGTCGTTGCGAGTTAAATTGATGCTCGTGCCGAACAGAGTGTTCTTAAGTTCCGACCAGCGAGTTCGGTTTTGAATGATGCAAAGGTAGTCTCTTAATGACTGAACAAACTGAAGTAGCTCGGCACCATCGCGAAAGTTGTCTTCGGAGAGGTTAAGCCCCGCGAATGTCGGCTCTCCAACTTGGAGCTCCAAATCAAGCCAGAGCTTGTAGACTACCGAAAGCGGGGAGTGCCACTGCGCCGCAGAGATGGTGGCATGCGGAAGCCCACTTAGGTCCGCGATGATGTCTTCAGAGGAGTTGATCTCCTTCCCTGGAGATCGGGCTCGCAGCTTTACAAAACCTTCTAAGAGGCGGGTAAAGATATCGCGATCCTGCATTCGATCGATTAACAGCCGTGAAGTCCCCTGAGGTAACTTGTCGGGATTAGTCTCTGCAAAGCGATCGAGCATCGAAGAGAGAGAGAGCTCGGTACCTGTGGAGGTTAAGGCAAGTACATTGGGATCAGCTACGCCAACACTTTCAGCGATAGCGTGCAGAGGTGTTCTCTGGAATAGAATCGCATTCAGCTCATTTTTAAATTCATGACTGGGCTCACGGCCCACCCATTTTTCTAAGAAGAGCAGCCGCTTTTCACGCTGCTTTAACTTCTCCATTCGGACATTTTTGAAAGCGAAGAGGGCGACTGCCTCAGTATTAGAAGCAGATATATGAAACCAATTCTCGCCTCGCGGCAGGAAAGACTCCATGAAGTCGTCTTGCCATCCCCAATCATTCACCACGCGCGTGACAACATGCCCAAGAATCTTCGCGCGATCTCGCGAGCTCTCCAATCCCAGTTTGTCGATCCACGACGATTCGTCTAGCCGGGTTTCTCTCGCCAAGACCGCGCCTAGGGCTAATTTCTGTTCACGAGTCAGCGAGGCGATATCGTCGTCAAATTCGTTGAGGAAGCTAACGGGATTATTTTCTGCGTACCGTTTCAGGATGAGAAAGAAAGCATTTGGATTTTGAAATCCATAATGATTGAAAAAATCTACGTGCTCGTCGGAGTTCCCATGATTGAGATCCCAGCGAATGCAAAAGATTTCGATCTTTCTTTCTTCACTAAGCCCAGACTCTGCGATGTGCCGAGCAATCGTGTCGCTCCCCTGGGGTAATTTCTCGGCGAGCTTTTTATAGATTCCAAAAACTACAGTGTCGGAGAGTTGTGCATTGTGCAGTCGCGCAAGCCCTTGCTCGGGATCTTGAAGAACTTGCTTCTCCAGAGCTATTACGTCTACTTCTTGCCCGGTAACTGCAGATGCGCAGGAGATATCGTCGATACTTTTCCTTTTTGGCTTTTTCTTAGCCGCATCTGCCGACGTAATACCTAAGGAAGAATAGAAAAGAATGAACGCAAAAACGAACGATCGCGTGACACGCGAATTCCCCAAACCCATGTAAAACCCCCAACCCCAAAAATAATCAGTAACGCACTCCATTATTCACGACGCGTTATTTGTGTCAATGCGTCACAACCAATTTTCCGACGGAAAATGCGAATTTTTACTATGAAAAAATTACATGGTCTTAATTACGCGTCGCGCTGCAATCAAAAAATAATTTTGAAATTAGAAAAGCTCGTGAAAAACAATCGAGCGAAAGTACTTTTTTGAATTTTTTTTTCGAGTGATCTTAACGCTATGCATTTTTCTTCGTTACTCGTCGATAAAAAATAAAGTGGACTCATTGCATTAGACGCTACGAGTCTACTGAAGTTGAGAATTTGTTCATTGACGCGTCCAGACGATTTCCTTTATTAACCGCGTTAGATACGTAGCGTAATTTTTTTGGGTTATGGGTTTGGGGGTTGTGATGAGACAGATCTGTCTGATCCTTTGTGTCGTTCTGTGTCTTGGGTCTAATTCTAATGTCTACGGTGCGTCAGAACCGTTCGAGAAGACGCTTCAACAAAATGCTGTTGAGGGTTCTCCTGAAGCTACCTTACTTACGGTGGCTTCTGGATTTCTCTCGGACCAAGAGCTAGAGCCGAAGTCTAATCGGATGGAGATAAGCGGCCGTGACCCGGAAGCGGATCAACTCATAGACACTTTGGTGCGAATCAAAGGTGCTGTCCCCATTCTCATTGGTCCCGCCGGCGTGGGGAAGACCACAACCGTTCAAAGGGCGGTTCAAAAGGTGGTCGACAACGAATATCCAGATTCACGCGCTTTCGCGAAAGTCCTCGACGACGCGGTTTGGATTCAGACTTCTCCTGGAAAGATCATGAAGTTGGTGAAGACCAACAACGCCGCAGGCCGAATGGCCGCCATCGAATCGATTTGCGAATCTGTTCTCACTTTGGAGAAGAAATACAAACGAAAAATCGTTCTCTATATCGACGAAATTCACACATTGGAATCGGATCAAGTGGAAGCCCTTCTTCCCTATTTAGATTCGGAGAAGAAAGGGATTCGGCTGGTCGGTTCTACCAACTCAGATAAGTTTCAGCAGAATTTTAAAACCAATGACGCGTTTTTACGAAGAGTTCACTTGATCGGACTTGAGGAATTTAGCGAAGAACAGGTGGTTGAGATCCTCCAGCATTGGTGGGTGCCTCACATACAGGGTCATTACCGAGTTAAGTTTGGCGAGCACGCCATACCTACGGTGGTGCGGGTCGCTCCAACTTTATTGCCAGAAGCAGGGCGTTTCGACGCCTCTATCAAACTGCTTCAGGATCTCGCGATTGCCCATGTTCGCGGGAGAACGGAAGGCCCCATCACCGACGGCGCGGTTTATAATTTTGCGAAAAGGCGAACCGGATTTCCCGTGAATCCTCATGATAGCCGCGAAGTCGCCCAATACTTAGAGGAGCTAAAGACCAAGTTAAATAGCGAGATCATCGATCAGCCGCGTATGATTGACGACGTTCTAAAATTATTTCAATCCGTCATTATGGGTACCCGCAAGGGCATTGGGGTTGGCGTAGCGGTAGGCCCCACGGGCACTGGCAAATCCGAACTCGTTAGAGCCTTGGCACGTTACGGATTTAGAAATCCTAATGCTTTGCTTTCGATCGATGCCAATGACTTCAAATCCGACGCTGAAGCTTTGAAAAAACTCTTCGGCGCCGAAGCAGGCCTTGTCGGATTTAAAGAATCTTCTGGAATGCTGCCTGAGTTTCTAGATGATCCTTCACGGGGAAAATACGGCGGCGTCATTTTGATCGACGAAGGTGAGAGAGCTAGCCAAGCCTTCTGGGAAAGGTTGATGGAGTTTTTTGATACGGGCTCCTTTACAGGAGGCGACGGAAAACGAAGATATGCCCGGCGCCATCTCGTAATCATCACTTCTAATCGTGGGGATAAGATCCTATTCCCAGAGAAAGCGCATCTTTGGAGCCCCCGTGAAATGGAGGCTAGGGTCCAGAGTATCCGCCATACTGAGCTAAAAAATCTCTTTTTACGGCAGATCTCAGGAAGGGATAATTTCACGCTTCCGGTGCCGGTGTTGAACCGTGTGGATGTTTACACTATTGCTCAACCGATTACCGAAACGACGGCGCGTAAGATCGTCGCTGCGACGTGTGAGAAATTTTCGGCCGAGACGAAACGGGAGTTCCAAGTTGATCTGACGATTACGCCGGAGCTTATCGATTACTTGACGAAGCTTAACTATAACCTTCGAGACGGCGCTCGTCCTATCATTCACGAATCGAATCGAATTCTACAAGAAGGCAGAACCAGATATTTTGCAGCCCATTCCGTGCCTCGCGATTCGCAGTTGACCTTCTCCGCCAACGTAAGCCCCACTGGCCAGGGGGATTTGCAAGTCACTATGGTGGGCGCAGAGACGCTCACTCATGAAATGCCCTCGCGGCAAGTGAAAGACCCTCTTGCCGATCCTGAATTTCGGGAGAGACTAAGAAGACTGCCCGAAGTGCTACGAGAAATGCTCGTAGGCCAAGAGCAGGTGATTCGCAGCGTGGAAAAGGCGGTAAAAGCGCATTTCGCCAATCCGGGCAACAAGCGGCCGCTGTGCATTTTTGTCATCGGATTGACCGGAACGGGAAAGACGCTCTTGGGAAGAGCGATAGCGAAAGCTCTCTTTGGCTCTGAAGAAAGAGCTGAAGTCATTCCTTTGGGCCACATCACTCGAGAAGAGGAGTTCAATAGCATCTTTGGATCGAATCCTGGATTCATTGGATCTGATAGAGAAAGAAAGTTCGAGGACGCTCTGAGAAACCATCCTACGGGGGGAGTAGTCGTTTGGGACGAAGCTTCCAACCTGGGAGGCGGAAATCCGCAACAAAAAGAGTCCTTATTCAAGAAGTTTTACAATCTCACTGACGAAGGCAGTTGGACCTCCGATGCCACTCGTGAAACTTACGACTTGAGCAAAGAGGTGTTTCTCTTTACCGGAAATGACGGCGAAAAGCTTTTCGCTGGAATCACCGATGACGCACTACGGATGTCCATCTGGCAGGAGTATAACGAACGGCCGAAGGTTCGAGAAATTCTGGTAGCCAACGGCGTTCCTCAGGCTTTCTTGGGACGAATGGCTGACACGATGCTAATGAAGCCACTCATCAGAAGCGAAGTGACTGAAATAGCCCGACAACGTTTGACTCCTGTGATCGAAGAGTTTCGAGCGCGAGGGGTTGAAGTAACGGTGTCGGATGCATTCGTTCTTTCCTTCGCCCAAGCTTTCTACAGTCCGGATATGGGGGCGAGAAGTCTTAGGTCGGTTGCCGAATACCGCGTTCGAGGGATGCTTACTGAAGCGCTGATCGCTGTCGGTTTCGATCCTTCGCACCCAGAACCACTTCGTTTGGAGCTTGATCTGCTCGATTTGCGCCCCGCGCGTGCTTACGGACGGCCAAGTGATCCCGAAAGAAAAGTAGAGATCAAAATCCGCGCTATCAAAGCTTCGGGCGTTACGATGGTTAATGAGGACCTTACCGAGTACGCGGATCCTCAGCGACGCCTTTCGCTCTCACAAGCGGCAAAAACCGCTTATCACGAGGCAGGCCATGCCATCATGAACGATCCTGAGATCACGGGTGAAGAGCTTCGGCATCTAACGATTCTGCCGTCGAGTGGAGCTTTAGGATTTGCCAGCTATCGCGAAATTCCGGGGAAAGAGCCGGTGGTCGTTGATCGCAAAATGCTCATCTCGCGAATCGCAAGACTTTTGGCTGGTCAAATCGCCATGATGCTCGCGGGATATTCGCCAGACTCGGGTTGGTCGAGCGATCTTTCCAAGGTGAGAAGTCTCGCCACCTCTTATGTTCGCGACTGGGGCATGAGCGGCGGACTCGCCGCTACCGCCTATGACAAGAAGACAGGCCTCTCTTTGACAGATCAGCAGCAGGAGGTTCTGCAAAAGGAGATCGCGGTTCTTATCGACGAGGGGGCACGCCTGGCCATTAGCAAGCTCTCAAAGAATTGGCCTTTCATGCGCAGGATCGTGAAGGAGCTTTTGGGCTCGGGCTTTATAACGGGCGAGCAATTCAAACTAATTGAGGGGGAGTACCGGGCCGGACGTGCCGATTGGATTCAATCTGGCCGTGGCCATGCCCGATGTATCGATACCATCCTCGCTGAGGCGGGCATCTTAGTTCCTCGCCAGTAACGCTACGTTTTTTTGAAGAAGAGGGTTGGGGGAATGTTAGTCAATTTGAGATCTCTAGCGATAGCTATGCTCGTTTTTCGAGCGGGTCTATCTTTCGCCGCACTTCAGTATCCGCCGTCTATGCGGACGCCTGAGGACTACGCGCGCTTTCTCTATTATTTGCAAACCGAGATGCCTCAACTTCTGGAGCAGGGCGCGGAATACGACGTCGATCTATTGGATATCATCAAACAGCAAAATGATGCCGTAAGGGGCATGAAAGAAAATAAAACATTCGCTGAAATAGCGCGAGAACGTCCTGAGTTGTGGCATTTGACCTTTCAAATGATTGGAAAACAGCAAGTACTGCAGTCTGGATATGATCCGGAAAAGGTAGCGGCCGTTAGGGCGTCGGCGGCTCTTCTTTCCGGCGAACCATCATTCCAGGAAATGACGGAAGGCGTTTTGGCCTCCGATCCCAGTGGTCTGGTGACAGGCCTAATTCAAAGTCACCCCAACGCAGAAACTAGAAAAGAGCTTTTTAAACTTGCGCCCGAAGCCCTGTTGAAAGCGGTAGAAGGCGACGACGGTTACTCCGACCTTGATCTAAGAAAGGGATTTCGAAAGGGCAGTCACGGTTTGGACGTAGCGAACCTGACTAAAGCCTCACTCATCCAAAAAATCAGAACCCTAAGAAGGGCTAGACGAACCTTGGCTCAGCGCTTGATTCGCGAAGCGGATCGCCAGGAGAAAGTAACGGAAGGTGAGCTTCCGCTCGTTCTACAAAATCCAGAACTCCGAACCCCATTCCTTAAGGCTTTTATGAATAAGGTGGCTTCTGAGGACTATCCAGAGGCGCAAAGCGCGGAATGGGTGGCACGGGCTGAAACTTTTGTTGCGGAGTGGAGCAAGGGATTAGTCTCTTCGAAAAAAATAGAAAAAGAGATTATCACCGACGAGTTCTACCTCAATGAAGTCCCTCCCTACTTAGGAGCATTTCGAGGTTTTGTGGGAGGAGATTGCGCGACCCAATATAGTTTCATCTTTTCGTATGCTCCGCACGAAAAGACCTTTTTTATTCTTGATAATAAAGGAGTGCTGCGCGGTTATGTGATGGCCACGTTGATTCGAGTAAGAGGTCGTGGCGCACTTTATGTGCACGACATCGTTGGCCCCACCGTTTCTCGTCGAATGGTAGACACGATTCTTCAAGGACTCTACCAGAAGCGGGAAAAGCTCGATTTCGAACTTTTAGTGCTTCCGACCAAAGAGCGGACGTTCGAAAACAATAACTACGAGTTCGTTCGGACCCATCTGCAGTCTTACGTCGAAAACAAAGCGAAAGTCGCTTTGGAATACGAAGACGAGAGCATTCGAACTTTTTTGGCCTCCTATCCCGGCATCAAGACGGTAGATACCTACGATCTTCCCGCTAATAATCCTCATGGGCATATTTTCGTGCCCGATGACGAAAAGCGTTGGGATGATCTAAGAGTGGGAGTCCTACGAAAACCCGATGCCTCTTTGGTACTTCCTGAGATGGACGCGAAAGCTTCGACACTTTTGGCCTTGGATTTACTTCAGGCGGTGCGTTCCACCGCAGCACGAGAATCGGTACTTGCTGAAATCGCCACCACTACCAATCCGCAGCCTCTTGTCTTTGGGCTGCGGGAGTCTGTCGCAAAGCAGGTGATAGCGTTTGCGCAGGTCTCCGAGACTCCTTTCGACGAATTAAATGCGCTTTTGCCCAATCCTTCCGCTCTTTCTATTAACGACTATTATCGGGAGGTCGAAAGACTTGCCGGGGAACTGGGGATCGACCTTCAAAATTTGCTTAAAGTGAAGCCCTACTTTTTTTACGAAGGCCATCTCATCGCAAAAGACGCGTTTGCCGGAGATCATCGGGAAACCTCGGTCGACCATGCGGTTCATCTGCTAAAGCGATGGCCCAAGTCCGCGGTGGCTTTAGGCGCTGTCGCTCGCCATCCCGCGCTATTTTCTGCGAACTTGAGATTCAGAAATTATGTAGCAAGCCTTCTGATCGATCAGCACAGCGAAGCCGAAAAGCTGGAACAGCTTCTTTCGTTTGAAATTGATTTCGATTTTTTGATGAGCCATTTCGGCAAGATCCAGCTCTTAAAGAAATCGCGTTTGGTTTCGGTAAAGCGAGCGGCCTCAGAGCTCATTTCTCGATTTGAATCTAGAAAGACGAAGAAAATTTCCTGCGCCGATGAAGTGATTGAGGCGGGACAGGAATCCGATAGTTAGTCAGTCAGTTTGTATTTTTGGGGTTGGGGGAAAAAATGGGTTGGATTAAGTCACTATTCTTTTGCGGGCTCGTTCAATGGTCGACGCTAGTATGGGGAGCAGATTTCTTCCCACCGGCGATCACGAGCGAGGCAGAATCTTCAGCTTTCATTCAGAAACTTTCTCAAGATGAGCCCTGGCTTCCCACTGCCTTAGCCACCTATTTACAAACCTACACCACAAATTCTTGGAACTCATTGCTCACCAATGAGCAGACGGCGATTCGTACTTTAAAAGCGATGCCTGGATACCTCGAGATTGTTGAAAGTCGACGTCCGTTAATCACTATCAAAGTGCAGAGAATCCAGGAGACCAGGACTCATCAGAGGGCGATTTCACTTCGTTCGCTAGAGGCGATCCAGCGAGAGGTTTATCAGGTGCTCGAAGGTAGCCAAGGCGGTATTTCACAGAATTGGTTACGAGAACAGTTACAAAGTGAGCTAGCAGGATTGACAGTGGATCCTCAAAGTATTGCCACGGGTTTAATCAACTGCCTTCCCGGAGAGAGAAGGGGACCCATATTTAAGCAGGGGTCTATCGAAGCTCAATTGACAGCC
>JBBQIT010000154.1:0-8849 GCA_038325205.1 Bdellovibrionota bacterium | reverse complement strand
TGGCAGAGAAGTCGGATGAGGTTCCGGAGATTAATCAGGCGATTCAGCAAGGTGAACTTACGCTGTCGCAGGCGAGAAGAATTGTGACGGTGATCACTCCCAGTAACAAGAACGAATGGATTGAGAAAGCGAAGACTCTTAGACAAACCGATTTGGAACGTGAGGTTAACCTGGTTAATCCCAGCGCTTATGCGAAAGCTTCAGAGCTGAAAGTTAAGCTTACCAAGGAAGCGGAAAGCGACATCAAAGTCATAAGAGAGGTACTCGCCCAGAAGTTCAGAAGGCAGCCTAGCCTTGATGAAGTTATCGCCTATATGGCAAGGCTGTGTCGGGAGAAGTTAGATCCAGAGAAAAAAGCAGAGAGAGCCAGGAAAGTTAGTTTCCTAGGAAACAGGAAACCTGGGAGGCATGTGATTGCTGATTCGGTGAAGCATCAAGTGGTGAAACGCGTTGGATGGCAATGTTCGTTCCGAAGCGAAGAGGGAAGACGGTGCGAACAAAGGCGGTGGCTCGATTTTCACCATATAAGAAGCGTGGGTAACGGCGGGTTGAACACACCGGATAACATCACCCTACTTTGTAGCAGCCATCACTCGCATCATCATTCCAAAACGGGATCACCCCAATATCTTGGCCAAAAATGATTAGAAAACGTATCGGATACCTTTTCGAACCAGTCTATGGTTCTATAGTCGTCAAATGGGGACTCACGCGAAAACGCTGCTTATTATTCCGACCTGCAATGAAGGCGAAAGCCTTGATCACTGCCTAGAAGCCGTCTTCTCTGCGGTCCCTGATATTCACGTTCTCATCGTAGATGACGCTTCTCAAGACGCCACTCGAAGATTGATTGCCGAAGCCGCCATTGATTGGCCCGGACAGGTCTTCTCACTCCTTCGTCCCGCCAGAATGGGGCTTGGGAAAGCTTACCTAGATGGCTTCGATTGGGGATTTGAGCGCGGATACGAACAGCTCCTCCAAATGGATGCCGATCTTTCCCATTCCCCGTTTGACCTTCCCTCGATGATCAAAGCCTTAGAAGCAGGCAACGATCTGGCGATTGGGAGCCGTTACATTCCCGGTGGCGGAGTGAAAGATTGGTCGAAATTTAGGCAGATGGTGAGTAAAGCGGGAAACGCCTATGCAGGATTTTTTCTAAAGCTTCCCCTCCACGACATGACAGGCGGATATACCGCATGGAAGGCGTCTTTTCTGAAAACCATTCTCGAGCCGAAGATGACAAGTGTCGGCTATTGCTTTCAGGTGGAGTTGAAGTGCCGGGCTTGCGTAAAAGGCGGAAAAGTCGTCGAAGTGCCCATCATTTTTCACGAGCGGCATGCGGGCAAATCTAAGATGTCGATGCAAATCGCCTTGGAAGCAATGTTGCGAATTCCAGGTCTTAAACGCCGGTTTCGAAGCTAGAAGATGTAACGCTTACGGCTTAAGTTCAGTAGCAAGGCCGTACTAATCATAAACGTCATCAAAGACGATCCGCCGTAACTAAAGAGCGGCAAAGTCACCCCCACGATGGGAAGCACGCCGCTCACCATTCCGACGTTGATAAACACGTGCCAGAACATCAAAGCGGTACAGCCGAAAGCCAGAAGCATCTGAAATTTATCCCGCGTCCGGGAGACGGTTCTTAACGCAAAGACGCAGTAGATAAAGTACAAGAGCAGTAGGATCACGCCTCCCACAAAGCCGCGCTCTTCAGCGAACACTGAGAAAATAAAATCGGTGTGTTGTTCTGGAATAAAGTTACCTTGGGCCTGAGTTCCCTTGAGAAACCCTTTGCCGAAGATTTGTCCCGATCCGACCGCGATTTTACACTGTAAAGCGTTGTAGCCGCTTCCCCTGGGATCCCGGCCGGGATCTAAAAAAGTGTGAACTCGTTCTCTTTGATAATCACGAAGGGCAAATTTGTAGCTCAAAGGAAGGAGCACGGCAGCAGCAACGATTACGATGATCCAAGATTTCCAGTCTACTTTCAGAAATACGATCATGGAGGCGCCGACCAAAAAGAGAATGCCGGCAGTTCCGATGTCGGGTTGTTTTAAAATCAGGATGACATAGGGGAAAAGAATGAGCCCCGGAATGACTAGCCTTCGCAAACTATAGGGAGCTCCCTTTTTATCATCGGTAAAATACTTAGCGAAAGTCAAAATAATGGCAAGTTTGGCGAACTCTGAGGGCTGCAACCGAAAAAAACCTAGGTTTAGCCATCGCTGAGATCCGCCGCCGATATTTCCGATGACCAAAACGACCATCAGCAGGACTAAGCAAACAGCGTAAATCGGGTAGGCCAACTTCTCAAGGATCTGAGAATCAAGAAACATGAGCCCAACTCCAACGAGGGAGCCTAGGACGAACCAAATGAGCTGCGCACGGTAAAGGCCGGTATATCCCAAACCTTTGGTGGCGCTAAAAAGAGTCAAACTGCCCACTAAGAAAATGAGAAGGGTGGTGACAACCAGCCCCACGTTAAACGTTTTTATTACATTTTGATTTTCGCTTTTAAGCATACCTACTCATCGTCATTTCCGCTTTCAATGACCGGAGGCTTCACCTCAGACGGCTTGATTACTAAAGGGCCTTCGGGCACGGGCTTTGGCTTTGGTTTCACAACCTCTCCCGGAATCGCGACCGGAGAGGCTACTTGAGCCGGACTTTCGGTTTTTGCGAGAGCCGCGTTTTGCTTATCCATGTAAGCGTCGATAACGTCTTTCACTACGTGCGCTGCATTCGATCCGTGACAGGCATGCTCGGCAATGGCTACCACTGCGATCGTGGGGTTATCTCTCGGAGCATAGCCGACAAATAGTCCGTGATGGCGGTCCTTCACCTCAAGCTGGGGACAAGAGACATGCTTCATATCCGTGAATGCTCGGACCTGCGCCGTTCCCGTCTTTCCCGAGATGATCGTTTTTTTGCTGTGACTCGCGGTCGCAGTGCCGCCGGGCTCGTTGACGACTCTGAATAAGCCTTCTTTTACCGTATCAAAAACATCCGGCGGAAGATCGATCTTTCGGGTCAATTGGGGTTTGGTCTCCTCAAGCGTCGTTCCATTCTTTCCTTCGATCTTGCGTACTATAAAAGGGCGCCAGAGAAATCCACCATTTCCAATGGCAGCATAGGCATCCACGAGCTGTATAGGAGTCACGTCCACCGCACCCTGACCGATGGCCACGCTCAAAGTCTCTCCAGGTTGCCAAGCTTCATGGTAACGAGCTTCTTTCCACTTACTGTCCGGAATAAGGCCCTTTGCTTCACCAGCGAGGTTAAGACCAGTGCGACTTCCCAAACCAAACATGCGAGCGTACTTAGCAATATCGTCGATTCCTAAGGCCAGTCCCTCATTGTAGAAGAACACATCACAAGACTCCTTAATCGCATGAATCAAATCCACGGTTCCGTGACGCTTCCAACAAGCGAAAGATCGCTTACCGAATCGCATCTGTCCCGGACAATTAATCGAACTGGCAGCGGTTGCCTTCTTTTCCCCTAAAACACCCAAAGCAATAAACAGTTTGAAAGTCGAACCGGGCGGATAATGATCTTGAATGGCGCGATTTCTCAAAGGCCTGTCGGGATCGTCGCGCAAAAGATTCCAAACTTTGGCGGTCACTTCACGGCCGGAGATGTACTGAGGATCGTAAGAAGGATAGTTCACCATCGCAAGAATCTCGCCCGTACGAGGATCGATCGCTACAACAGAGCCATTGTAGTTGCGGCTTTTCAGAGCGTCCGCGGCTGCTTTCTCAAGATCTACGTCTAATGTCAGATAAATATCTTTCCCCGAGACAGGTTCATCTTGAGCGACAAATCCTAGTAACTTTTCCGCGCCTTCCGATTTTTTTCGCCGGCCTGTCGCATCGACCTCTACATAACCAACGCCATTCGACCCGCGCAAATAGTTGTCGTAGAAACGTTCGATGCCCATCTTGCCGATGTAATCACCGGGTTGAAGTTGTTTTTTAGGATCCGTAGAAATATCTTTGGTATCAACTTCGCCGGTGTAGCCTAAAAGCTGCGCGGAAATCTCCTTCATCGGATAGCGCCGCTGGACGTTGGCTTCGATATCCACACCCTTAAAGTCACCGTTCAGAGCGCCCATCTCTACGGCGGCGATAACATCTTTAGAGACGTCGGATTTGAGAAGCACGGGATAAAAACTAGGTGCACGGCTCACTTTTGATATTCTTTTTTCGAAATCTTCGACAGAGATTTCTAAAGCCTTCGCTAACTTCTCGTTGGCTTCTGGAGTGAAGGAATAGTATTGGGAAAGCAAGACCACATCGAACGAAGCCCGATTATCGACGATAACCTTGCCATTTCGGTCGTAAATAATTCCACGACTGGCAAAAAGGCGCTCTTTTTTTAATCGGTTTCCATCGGAATATTTTCTAAGATCTTCCCCTTTAAGGATCTGCAGATAAAAAAGACGCGTTCCAATCAAGCACAACGCGAAAAAGAAGATGTAATAGAATGCTTTGACTCGTTCGCGGTACTCGCGAACCTCGTCTTCACGACCGATCATAGCCCGCCCTCGGAAAGCTCGATATTAATTCGTGGCGCCTTGAACGTAAGCCTATCCAACAGAACCAATCCTCCATAGATAATGCCGCCCAAAGCTGAGTTGAGCAAGGCACGGAATAGGATTCCGAAGCCTCCCGTGAAGACTCCCCAAGAATGGCCAAAGAAGGTCACAATAATCGAAAGGGTCACATGGGAGAGCAGAGTCAGGGAGAAGATAAGAACCAGGATGGAGAGCGAGCGGTTCGCGTAGATCACATAGCTCATTAAGCGGGCGATGACAAAAATGATGAGATAGTTGGTGGTAAAAACCCCGATGGGCGCCGCACTGCACAACGAATAGAGGTGGCTCGCAAACAGGGTTAAGATAAGCCCTTCCGGCAAAGCCCGGCGTTGTCCTAGATAAACCACAAAAGGAAGAAGCACATCGCAATAGCGAAACCAGGAAGGAAACAGCGGATCCATGGTAGTGCGCGTGAGGATGAGCCCAAACACAAATAGCACCATGAACAAAGGGTTCAGGCTGCTAAGAAGTCTTTTTTGGCTCGCCGGTAGGAAAAACAATGAACACCTCTTCGAGTCGATAGATATCGACCGCGCTCTTTACGGTTACCGTTTGAAGGATGCCATTGGCACTGGGAATAACCGCAGTGACATACCCCATCAACAACCCCTTTGGAAAAATATCGTCGTATCCGGAAGACAAGACCGTATCGTTCACTTGAACATCATCGAGACGTTCGATGTACTTTAGTTTACAAGTGAGCTGCTTGCTCTGTCCTGAAAGAATCCCGCGGGCCCGGCTTCTTTGAATGATCGCATCGATGCTACTCGTTGGGTCTATCAGAGTGAGGACGTCGGAGTAGTGAGGGGTCACGTGAAGGACGCGGCCTACGACACCGTGAGAGCTAATGACTCCCATTCCTTTTTGGACTCCAAAATCGGCGCCCCGGTCTAAACGGATCTCAAAGTAGTCTCCCGAAACATCATGAGCGATGACGTGGGCAGGCACCATCCTGTGTTCGGAGCGAGCTTTAAAGTCTAAAGCCTCACGAAGGCGCTGGTTTTCCAGTTCCGCCTCTTTCATGGCCGTGATCTGGCTTCTTAGCTCGCCAACTTCGGCCTCGAGCAACTCGTTGTGTCGTTTCGTGTTCACTAGCAGAAGATAGTGATCGAGAATCGTCCGAGAGCCGTGACTGAAATAGAAAAGGTGTTTTTGGACCGAGCCCGCGCTAGAAATCAAAAGATTGTCGATGTGGCCAGTCTGCCCCTGACGATGACGGTGAATATAAAGCGCAAGGATGCATATCGATAAGGTGATGAGCGCGAAGAATGCGTATTTCCTTTGACCAGGCACGGATGTCTTGATTTTATTGTACTTTCACCATATATGTAAACGTTTTACGTGGACTCTCGAACTAGATTTTTTTGAGATGTGGCCAAAAGGTGACAATGACGATGGATCAAACGTAAAATTCTCAACGCACACACGGCGCTCCGAAGCCTCCAACGCGAAAAGGCAAATAGGTAATTTATGTTAGATAGCATGCGAAAGAACCAGAATAACCTCATCTACACCGGAATTATCCTCGCGGTCATCGCCGTGATGGGATTTTACGGCATCGGCCAGATGGGGAAACAGCAAGGGGCTGGAGGAGGAGGAGTCGCGGCTTGGGTAAACGGAGACGTCGTTTCGATGGGCGAATTCAAACAAGCCTTGGAACGCCGAACCTACCAGTACAAATCGCTTTTGGGCGGCCAGTTTGACGAAAAGTTTTTAGAGCAGTTCCAGATTCCGCAAAGAACCTTAAACGAGCTGATTCAGTATAAGTTGCTCTCTCAGCAGGCCAATAAGATGGGCATCATTGTCCCCGATTTTGAACTTGCTGACATGATTCGCACTACCCCCTATTTTCAAAAAGACGGGAAATTTGACCCCGAACTTTACGCCAAGATCCCTAACCGCGGCGCCGAAGAAGAGATGGAACGCGAAAGAATGCAGGTCGGCAAGTTTCAGTCCTACATCTCAGATCGCATTCGCCCCACTCCGTCGGAACTCCTAGCGGCCTACGATCTCAAAGAGACCAAAGTAGATCTTCAGTTCGCCAAAATTGATTTTAAAGCTTTGGCCAGCAAACAAAAGCCGACGGCAAAAGATCTGGAAGCTTTCTTGAAGAAGACCCCTCAAAGCGAGTTCGAAGCCTATTTTACCGCGCATCAGAAGGAGTACACGACTCCAGCGGGCATGTTGATTAAGCAGATTCGAGTGGGAATTCCGTACCAGGCGACACCGGCCCAAAAAGAGGAGTCTCGTAAAAAGGTAGAGGCTATCGCTAAAGAGGTGACGGCAGCCAGTTTCTCCCAGGTGGCGAAAGCTAAGTCAGACGACGAATATGCCAAAAAAGGCGGCGAAGTCGGCTGGGTAAACCGAGGTACTTTGGAGCCCGCTTTAGAAACGGCTATCGATAAGTTAGCCCCGGGAGCCGTCAGCGCCCCTATTGAAACGACGTTCGGCTACTTTATCGTCCAACTCGAGCAAAAACGCGAAGCCGTCTCGAAGACGCTTAATGACGTTAAAAAAGAGATTGAGCCTAAGCTCTTTGCCGAGAAAAATGAAAAAGAGTTAGTGGAAGGCCGGCACGCCGAGTGGGATAAGCTCTTAGCTGAAGGAAAAAATCTTGAACCCGAACTTAAGAAGAACGGCATTGAAGTGAAAAAGACTGGCTCGTTCTCGGTTGGCCAAGGCCAGATTCCTACTCTTGGCGCCGCCGATTCCCTATTACAGGCCGTTTTCGAGCTTTCTAAGAAAAACCCGACCGCAAAGAAACTCGTCCCTTATCAGGAGCAATTCTACTATCTGAAGCTAGTTACGATAGACTTCGCGAAGAAGGCTGAATTCGCGAAGAATCAAGAGACCGTCGAGAAAGCACTTTCAACGTCCTTTCAATCCGAACTGATGAATCAATGGGTAGCGGCACTGCAAAAGGGATCTCAGATTAAGATTGAGTTGCCGTTCCAGCAAACACCCACGGCGATGGAATAAAATAGCCCTAGACATAGGTAATAAAGCTGACGCTAACGTTAGGTTCGAAGGCGCCTTCTCCTAGCGTTAGCTCTATTACCTAGATCTATTCTTTTTTTTGTTGGGTCTCGATCTGTGGCAATGACGAATAGCTTTTGTAAACTACTCCAAACTAGCTTTAACGAAGTTAGTCCTTAAAGCTTGGACCTGAACGGAGAGTGTATCTTTTGTGCCGCCCCAAATATTGGCGCGGGATAAAAAGACTTGGGCGGTGTTGGTGACCGGAAGTTGTCCCATGTAATCCGCAGGAATGATCCATTCCTTAGCTCCCGCTTTATCCACCAATTGAGAAGTTTCGGGAGTCGCGCAATGCAGATCGAAAGCCGCATTCGCCGTGGTCGCGTAGATATCGACTACCATCAAAGTGGCGTCGTTAATCAAGACCGGTGCCTTCCATGAAACGTTCAACGCTTTAGAAATTTTCAGCGCTAAAGTGCGTTCATCTAAGGTGGCGCTATTGAAAGTCACTTCAGCTAAATTCTCAGGCAACATCATCGAAATACCAAACTTCGGAACGTCTTTCGATCCACCGATCTGCACCTGATAACTGCCCGAAGGAACTCCGGCAGCTAGCGACATAAAATAACTGTGATCGGACTTCTCATTAACGGTATAGAGGGTGGTCTGTTGATCGGCCCCAAAAGCAACGTCTCCTGCAGAAACGAAAGTGATAGTTCGTTGATCTCTCGACCCTTGCATCAATTTGCACATGGGACTTTTCGTCGGCATGAGCTTTTCATGGCCAAACCCTTCAACAGCAACTCCATCGGGAGAGTATCGAGGTAAAAAAGCGGATCGTCCTAGGTGAGCAAACTCTACTTGCAACGCGGCTCCCGCTTGATCGCCTGAGATGTCTTCAAGAGCGATAAGGCCGTCGACAGGAGAGAAAGTCCCGTTCTGAGTGGTTGCCGGCGGATCTTGTTTCAAGAAGCAGCCAGAGAGGGAAACTACCGCCAACACAAAGAACACGTGACGTAAACGCATAACGACCCCTTTTTAAGTTAGAAAAGCTCTGCTTGATTTTACGCGATCCCTCGGCTCTGGGCCTCGGGATAGTTTCTGCGCGAAACGCGACAGAAACTAACTTGATTTGTTAACTTTGCCACTTGTGCCTCTGGCTCTATTCCGGTGACGTATTTTGGCAGACGGCATGTGTCTTACGATTCCTCCAGCATGGCAAACACTTACCTCCAGCCTCAGCCTCTGTTTGTTTTCGGTTTGGTTTTTAGCTTGA
>JBBQIT010000153.1:0-8863 GCA_038325205.1 Bdellovibrionota bacterium | reverse complement strand
CGTCCCTTGTCATCCTCCAACAGTAAGTCGTAACCCACATTGTCTGAAGAGACATCTTTCCATTCCCATCCCCGTGTCTCAGCATACCGAGCCAGCGAAAGCATGCCTATACGTTCTACCGCGCGCTTTCGTTCGTCCGTCGTCGTCGCGCCCGTTAGGTCTTCTACGAGATGGGAGAAGGGGAGCGGAAGGCTTAACCAGGACGGACTGCGCGCTTCGGGAGTATAGATCTCGTTAACAGGAAAGGAATGCAAGTCCACTGCGGCCGGCAAATTTCGCACAGTGGAATTGGAAAGCGGAGGCACCTCGAGCGCCATCAGCGCTGTTTTTAGACCAAGGGTCCCTTCGTCGGTTCTGCCTTCCAGCGCGGTCGCCAAACTCTGGAGAACCGGGTCGGTTTGTCCGGCGAGGTATTTGTGGGTTGCCCATGACACCTCATTGAATCTTTTGACGGTGGCAACAATTTCCCAAAGCAAATGCCTCTCAATAGCAGGGATATCACCATTCACGCGAAGTTTTTTCGAGTCGGGAATTTTCGCGAAGAGCCTATCGGCTAGATTTTTCTGGCGTTTCGTTTTTAGGGGAGTCCAAAGGCGTCCTTCAGGGAACTCGATATTTAAGATGGTGTCCCGGCCATTTTCATTTCTGGCCAGACTGATACCCCAATGCGTCGTGCGTCCGCGAGACCTTCTCCAGTAACAAGAGCTTTTGTTAGGACATGCCGACAGCAGGTTTAGGCCTGTTCCGTTTAGGTACACCTGGTCTAGCTGACGGGTAAGTTGAGAAAGTTGCGTGCGGGCTTGCTTCGAAACGACTAGCATCTCTTCAAGATCCGAACCAGCGTCCACGATCTGTTTTCCAAGGCCTGCCAATCCTGATTTCGCGTCCTCGAATTGGGAAGGCATTAGGCGCCCCGTTTCTCCCAAGACTTTGCAGGAAGAGACCGCATTGCGAGCGTGCAGATGCCGTGCTCCTCGATTGCGGGAAGCGAGCTCGTAAAAGATATCGAGCCCCGAGTCGCTAGTTTCTACTTGTCCTCGATCTCGCTCAGCGCGGTCTAAAGCATCCAAGTCTTGGGCGTCGATGCCTTTCGCGAAGTGCCTCGTCTGCAGATAGAAGTAATTGGTATCGCCATGACTATATCCAGGCGGGCTCAACTCAAAATAGAGTTGCGGCAAGAACGCTACGCGAAAGGGCGGCGAATGCTGGCTTAATTCGCGTGCGGCCGTTGCGAAAGAATGGTTTCCCGGCTGAATGTCGACTTCCCAACCGGCATGACCCTCGCCCCCTTTTAAAAGGTTGAGGCGTACCTTTTTGACCTTAATGCCAAAGAGATCGAAGAAATCTTTCGAACCTTCTAGTAAGAGCATGGACATGGTTTCTTTAAAATCTCTAGGAAGGGCGCTTCGGTCATTCATACCGTCGAGTGCAGTGAGCGCATGTAGTAACGAAGTCGCACCTCTTATCGACACCGCATCAAGGGTTGGCTGAAAGCCCTCCTGACGTCTTTGCTTCCTTACCGATTTCAGATCCTCTTCGGCGATCGCGTAGTTGGCTTTGGCATGAGCGATCATGATCATCGCAAAATAGTGGGTCGGATGCTCAATGCTAGGAGCCAAGCGCCTCGTAGTTTCATCGTAGCTCTTTCGGTACAGCGCAAGGTGGGCGGTCGGGGGGACGGAATCTCCGTTCCACGCCTGCCAAAACTCAAGTTGATTGGAATCGGTAGCCGCACCGTCTTCTTTCACGGCGAGCTCGCGCAGACTTTGCGCTATATCGGGGTTCCCGGGGGCTGCGCGTGCTATCACTTCAGCCGCGCAGACCACGTGACTAAAGCGGACCGTAGCTTTTCCCGCCCAGGCGTTTGGAGCGACGATGACAGTCGCGAGTATGAGGGCGACAAGACGCAATTCGATTCCTTCTTCTAGTGTGAAAGTCAGTAAAGTAGAGCCGGATTTCTAGCATATTTCGAAGGGGCATCTCAATCCTTATAAAAACGTATGATTTTGAAGGCTTGGCGTTGAAAAGAAGGGATTTAGAGGGAGTTAGCGAACCAGCGTCGGGATTGCAGGCGGATGAGGACGAGTTCTTTGATGGTTTTAGCGTAGACCCGAAGCCGTTTCCCGGACCAGCTAGAGACCCCGGCGCGCCTGGCGTGGAAGGTGAGGGCGTGTTCTCGGATGGGTAGTCCCAGCTGTTGGGCCGCTAAAAGCATTTGGCCATCCAACATAAAACTCGAGGACAATGTGAAATCTACTTTTTTGAGAACGAAGAGCGGGAAGATCTTGGGCAGTCCGTTCACGTCCATCACGTTCACTCCCAAAATATTTTTCGTAAGGGAAGTGTAAACTCGGGACACGAACTTACTTTGGGGGCTGTCTTTGCGTACCGTTCGCAGTCCTTTGTGAACGGCCATCGGTTCGCCAAGGGTTTTCTTCCAAACCATCTGAAGATCTTCGACAGTGTATTGATGGTCAGCGGGAATCCAACCCACGTGGGTAGATGACGACGACGCGGTTTTCAATCCCTGCTGAATGCCTCCTCCATAACCGACATTGTTCTTCAAAACGAGAACGCGAATCCAAGAAATGTCCTGAACTGCCGCTTCAAGTTCTTGTTGGGAATTATCGGCACTGCCGTTATTCACCAAGATCAGTTCATGAGGACAAAGTTCGGGCTCGACTCGATTCGCTTTGAACGATTCCACTAACGGCAAAATATTCCCCTGCTCGTTATAAATGGGAATCACAAGCGATAGGCGGTAGCTCATAGGGAGAACTTAATTCTAACGGATTTCGAACTTATTGAAAGTGATCTCCTGGATCGTCCCTTGAGAGATCACTTCGACAGCGTCAACTTTGGAAGAGGCCGGACCCTGGTGGCACCATTTGATGAAAGCGTTAAGACTCGCTTCTTCGGCTTGGGCTTCGATTTCGACTTTGCCGTCGACGGTGTTGCGGACCCAGCCTACGATTTGAATAGATTGCGCAGCGCGTAACGTGGAGTAGCGGAAACCGACGCCTTGGACACGCCCGGAAACATAGAGATGTATGCTCTTTAGAATCATATTTGACTGACCCGTGGCACGGTGTATAGAAAAGCCATGTCTACTACACCAGTAAATCCTAACTCCCTTGAAAATAAAGCATCCGCATCCATGCTCGCAAAATATATCGACCACACATTACTCCGTCCAGAGGCAACTAAGGACGAGATCCTAAAAGTCTGTGCGGAGGCCAAAGAGTTCTCCTTCAAAGGGGTCTGTGTGGAGTTGAAATGGATTCCGCTCGTGGCAGAACAACTGAACGGGACTTCTGTGCTTCCGGTCACCGTGATTTCGTTTCCGGCGGGGTCCGATTCCACATCGTCAAAGGTCTCTCAGACCAGCCAAGCCGTACGGGACGGGGCTAAGGAAGTGGACATGGTACTTAATAGAACTTTGTTGAAAGAAAAAAACTACGCTGCCGTACTTGCTGATATTTCAGGAGTGGTCGAAGCAGCCAAAGGAACGCCGGTTAAAGTGATTTTGGAAACGAGCGAGCTCACTCGTGACGAAAAGATCGTGGCGTGTACGCTTTCCAAAGCGGCTGGGGCGAGTTTCGTAAAGACGTCGACTGGATTTTCCAAGTCGGGCGCCACAGCAGAAGACGTCGCTTTGATGCGCGAAACGGTGGGGCCTGAAATGGGAGTTAAAGCAAGCGGTGGAGTGAGAACTTTTTCGGATGCGCAAAAAATGGTTCAGGCCGGCGCTACCCGATTAGGAACTTCGGCTTCTGTGGGAATCGTAACGAGTAAAGAGACTGTAGCTGGGGGCGGGAATTACTAATGTCGTCATCGATCGAACGAGTGATCTGTCTTGTGGCAGACGGCCTTGGTGTGGGCGCGGCACCGGATGCCAATACGTATGGCGATGACGGAGCCAATACTTTAGGTCATGTCGCTTCTGCAGTCGGAGGGCTTAAGCTTCCCACGCTTCAAAGATTAGGTTTAGGCAACATTGGGAATTTTGCGGGAATCCCTTCCAATCCCCACCCTGAAGGGTACGTCGGTCGCATGGCAGAAAAAAGCGCCGGCAAAGATACGACGACAGGACATTGGGAGATTGCCGGGCTAGTTACAAAAAAAGCTTTCGCTCTTTATCCTGAGGGATTTCCCGAAGCCATGGTGCAAAAGTTTATTACCGAAGCGCAAATCCCGGGAGTGCTCGGAAATTATGCCTCGAGCGGAACCACCATCATCGATGCTTTGGGTGAAGAGCATATCAAAACGGGCAAACCGATTTTGTACACTTCAGGCGATTCCGTTTTCCAGATTGCGGCTAACGAAACGACATTTGGCCTTGAACGGCTTTATAAGATTTGTGAAGTGGCGCGCAAACTAACCGAGCCTTTTCAAATTGGCCGAGTCATTGCGCGCCCCTTCATTGGATCTCGGGTAGGTGACTTCAAAAGAACGGAACATCGACGAGATTATTCGCTCCCCGTGCCTCAAAACTGCTTGGACGTGTTGCAAGCGTCGAGTGTGCCCGTCTACTCCGTTGGAAAAATTGACGATATCTTCGGACACCGAGGAATTACCTGCGGCAATCACACCGGGAATAATCCCGATAGTTTGAATGCCAGCTTGGACTTCATGAAGAAGTGTCGAGGAGAACGCGGTCTGGTATTCACCAATCTAGTCGACTTTGACCAGCTTTACGGCCATCGCCGAGATGCTGAAGGCTACGCAAGGTCGCTCGTCCAGTTAGATACCTACTTACCGAAAATTATTGCCGAGATGACGGAACGGGACGCGCTCATTATTACCGCCGATCACGGTTGTGATCCCACGTTTCGCGGCACGGATCACACCAGGGAGTACGTTCCCCTCGTGGTCTATTCTCCCAAGAAAGCAGGAGGGTTGCTGGGCGATCGAAGCTCTTTCACAGATATTGCGGCGTTTTTACTGGAGGCTTACGGAATCTCTCCCGATCGTTTGCCTGATGCGGGATCAAGTTTTCTATGCAACTTAAAGAGCTAATTCGAAAAAAAC
This sequence comes from Bdellovibrionota bacterium, assembly GCA_038325205.1. GTDB lineage: Bacteria > Bdellovibrionota > FAC87 > UBA2466 > UBA2466 > JBBQIT01. Next base: position 3,832 of record JBBQIT010000153.1, on the reverse strand, counting down.
GGGAAGGCGGAAAGCACACCCCCGAAGAGTTAGCTGCTATCGTCAACGGCTATGTCGCAGGTGAAGTGAAAGATTACCAGTTGGCGGCATGGCTCATGGCCGTTTACTTCAAACGTTTAGACGAAGAAGAACTATCCGAGCTTACTCGCCTGATGTGGCGTTCTGGAAATACGATCTCGCGTAGCCAATCTGACGCCTACTGGGTGGACAAGCATAGTACCGGTGGCGTCGGTGACAAGACCTCGATGATTTTGGTTCCTTTGGTCAATGCTGTTTGTGACCGAGTGCTGGGGAAAGGCAAAGTCAAAATTCCCATGATCTCAGGAAGAGGATTGGGGCATAGTGGGGGCACCCTCGATAAATTGGAATCGATTCCGGGATTCTCTCCCCATCTTTCGCCGGAAAATGTTTTACGACTTCTAGAAAAGAACGGCTCCGTGATGATGGGGCAGAGTGCGACGATCGCTCCCGCTGATGGTTTGATATATGCCTTGCGAGACGCGACGGCGACGGTGGAGTGTGTCGACCTCATTGTTGCTAGTATCTTAAGTAAAAAGCTTTCTGAAAATATTAATGGATTAGTCATTGATGTAAAGTGTGGCTCTGGCGCTTTTATGGAGTCGACCGAGCGTGCCAGGGAATTAGCTAACGGATTGGTTAAGCAGGCCGGCCGAATGAATGTGGAGGCAGTGGCCATCCTCACATTGATGGACGAACCATTAGGATGGAGTGCCGGAAATTTCATTGAAATGGAAGAGTGCGCCGATTTCCTTTCAAATGTTTCTGCAGAGCCCGGGCTTAGGGAAGTGACCCTGACTTTGGCTGGCTGGATGATTAGTCTTGCGAGTCGCAAACAGATCTCGGTAGGCGAAGCGCGGGCCGAATGTGAAACTGAGCTGACTCATTCGCGAGGAATACAGAATTTTCGTGAAATGCTGACAGCGCAAGGTGGCGATTGGGAAGCCTTCGAACGTTTAAGAGCAACGTGGCGAAACGAGTTGCTTAAATTTCCCGTCACAGCAACGCAAGAAGGGTATCTGCATCAGATCGGCGCTCGCGATTTCGGAGTCTTGATCGGTGCTTTAGGCGGAGGACGAGATACCAAAGAGTCCAAGATCGATCCTTTTGTCGGGGTTGAGTTTCGAAAAAAGGTAGGCGACCGCATCGAAGTGGGACAGGAGATTGGGACGGTATTTTATCGACGAGATAGCGATTTTCCTGTTATCAAAGAAGCTGTGGGACGCGCTATCCAAATCGAACGCGGTCCCGTTACTAAGAAGCCTTGGGTGCTAGAATGTCTTCAGGGGGATACGTGAGTTTAACCAAACAACTAGACGAAGCCGTCGCGGGAATTCGTAAGAAGTGCGATAAATTTCCAGAAATCGTTATGGTTTTAGGGAGCGGACTCAACGGACTCGTCGAATCCTTGGAAAAGGAAGTGGAGATTCCGTACCCCGAGATTCCCCATTTTAAGTCGAGTACCGTCCAAGGACACGCGGGGAAGCTTGTGATCGGAAGCTTGAACGGAACTCGCGTTGCCGTCATGCAGGGAAGGCTACACTATTTTGAAGGTTACTCCATGCACGACGTGGTGTTCCCCGTGCGCACTTTTGGAAGGGCCGGCGCTAAACTTTTTGTACTTACCAATGCTTCAGGAGGCCTTCATCATCATATGACGCCTTCAGATCTGGTCTTACTTAAAGACCACATCAATTTGATGGGCGACAACCCTCTTATCGGAGCCAATGACGAAGGGCTTGGGCCGCGATTTCCTGATCTCACTCATCTCTATGACCCTAAAATGAATGAGATCTTATTATCGCTCGCAAAGAAATTAGGAATCAAACTAACCGACGGCGTTTACGTAGCCATCCACGGCCCCTCTTATGAGACGCCGGCAGAGATTCGTTCTTATCGCCAAATGGGTGGAGATCTGGTCGGAATGTCGACGGTCCCCGAAGCTATCGCTATTCGCCATATGGGCAAGAAAGTAATCGCACTCTCTTGTGTCACCAATCTTGCGGCTGGAGTTACGACAGAGCCTTTGAATCACACGGAAGTGATCGATAACGCGAAGAAAGCCTACTCTTCTATCGTTGAGCTTTTAAGCAAATCGCTTCCGCAACTCATGACGGAAGTCAGGTCCACCCTATGACTGAATTAAGGCCCATCTCAAGTCTCGATCCACAAATCCGTCGTTTGGTGAAGCTGGCACTCGCAGCTCGTAAGAAAGCTTATTGCCCTTATTCCAAATTCAAGGTGGGAAGCGCTATCGAGGATACGAACGGAAAACTTCATACCGGGTGCAACGTAGAGAATGCTTCTTATTCGGCCTGTATCTGTGCAGAACGGGTGGCGATTGGTAAAATGGTGTCTCGCGGATCTCGGGAGATTCGCAGAATCGTCGTTGTCACTTCGTCACCGGAGCCTGTCTTTCCGTGCGGAGTCTGTTTGCAAGTCATTACGGAGTTCGGACCCCAAGCTTCGGTGATAGCCGTGGAGCCCAAAGGGAAATATTTTAAAGAATCGACGATGAGTGAACTGGCTCCTAGTGCTTTTTCGAATTCTCAATTAAGAGGAACTGATGAACGAGGAATTAATCATAAAGGGCGGAAACGTACTCACCATGGATCGCTGCGGGACCGTCGTTGAGAACGGCGAGATTCACATTGCCAACGGAAGGATTGTTTCCATTGGGAAATCTTTGCACGCGCACTCGCCCGCCGCTAAAGTTATAGATGCCTCTCGTTGTCTTGTCTTGCCCGGTTTAATCAATGCTCATACCCATTCGGCGATGTCGCTGCTTCGAGGGTTTGCCGAAGAACTGCCTCTCCAAAAATGGTTAATGGATGTGATCTTTCCCGCGGAACAAAAATTTGGAAGCCGGGAATTTGTGCATTTAGGAACGCAACTTTCCTGCATTGAGATGATTCGATCGGGCACCACGACTTGCAACGACATGTATTATTTTGAAGAAGAGGCGGCGCGTGCCTGCCAAGAAGCGGGAATGCGGATCATTGGAGGCCAAACCTTTATCGAGGGCCATCCTGGGGCCAAGATGACTGTCTCACCCTTTGAGGTCATGGAAAAGTATCTAGAGATGGTTAAGAAATATCCTTTGGCCATTCCAGCGATCGCTCCTCATGCCCTTTATTCGCTTTCGGAAAAGACACTGCTAAAAGTGATCGAGTTCGCTCACGATAAAAAGCTCTTTGTGCATATGCACGTCGCCGAAACCGAAGGGGAAGTGAACGACTGTAAGGCCCAGCACAAAGGGCTAACACCCGTGGAATATCTGGATACCTTCGGGCTTTGGAATGAGAAGGTCATCGCGGCCCACGCAACTTGCCTGACGGAAAACGACATTGCGATCTTAGGAAGAAACCATGTAGGAGTTTCCCACAATCCGGGATCGAATTTGAAGTTGGGGACCAAGATTGCCCCGGTTGTCGAATTAAAGCGGGCTGGGGCGCATGTCGCTTTGGGAACCGATTCTTGTGCCAGTAACAATAATCTCGACCTGTTTAGGGATCTGGATCTTGCGGCCAAACTCCAGGCGTATCTCCATGGGCCTGGTAAATTCACAGCCGAAGACGGCGTGCGCATGCTTACCATCGAAGGGGCAAAGGCGTTGGGTTTAGACAAAGAGATCGGCTCACTCGAAGTAGGGAAGAAGGCCGACATCATAGCTGTCGATTTAGAACGCGCTAACGCAGTCCCCCTCTATAATCCCTATACCCACTTAGTTTATAGCGCCACGGGGGCAGATGTGCGTCATAGCGTCGTCGATGGCCGCGTCGTTATGGAGAATTTTCAGCTAACCAGCCTAGAT
>JBBQIT010000152.1:0-8882 GCA_038325205.1 Bdellovibrionota bacterium | reverse complement strand
CCGGGTCGCCTGTCATGATCGCTGACGCTTCGGGCAAGGTGAGAAGAGCCTACGTGGGACGTGTAAAAACGGAAGTTCGACCACTACGGCTTATCGAAATGAAATTTAGTGATGATAGACGCGTCAACATTCTCCTGCAGGATGACTGGCACGTTCGCGTCTACTCCGACGACGTAAAGCCCTTCAACATCACGGAGCTGAAAGCAGGCGACAAGATCCTAGGCTACGCCGCCGATCCTGGTCGTCATGTAGGAATCAAAGTCTCTGAACACATCTTAGAAGTGTGAGGCAACTATGACCGGCAAAAAGCTCAGAATGAATCGTTTTAGATTCCGAGGTTCCAAACACGGACTTATCGTCCCCATCGATCATGGGTTAACGATAGGACCTGTCTCGGGATTGGGCTCGGTACGCGAAATAGCAAAGTGGATCACTCATCCCGCTATCTGCGGAGTCATTGTTCACAAAGGAATGGCCGAGCGCTTAGGCGAAGCCGGTCTCTTAGATGGTCTGGGAGTGATGATTCATCTCAACGGGATGAGCCTCTTAGCAAAGAACCCGGACAACAAAGAGCGGTTAACCGATATCACGACGGCCGTTAGACTCGGCGCCGATGCGGTCTCCTTCCAAGTGAACTTCGACGGCCAGAATGATGCAAGAAATCTCACTCAGATGGGTGAGATGGTCGACGAAGCGAGCAAGTATTCATTGCCGGTTCTCGCAATGGTTTATGACAAAGTAAAAGGCGATGCGAAAGTTCGCCGGGAAAGACTTCGTCACTTAATCAGAGTCAGCATCGAAATGGGATGCGACGCGATTAAGATTGCCCCTCCTGAAGAACTGTCGGAATTAGCCCCTCTGCTAGAAGGAGTTAGCGAAGACATCCCTGTATTTTTAGCGGGAGGAACCGTCACCAGCCCTGAAAGCTTAGTCGCGATGACTCGCGCTGGGCTTAAAGCAGGCATGGCAGGGCTTTGTGTCGGAAGAAATGTATTCCAAAGAAGTGATACGAGCGAAATCCTAACCCAACTTAAGGAAACGCTGTTACCGCGCCTCCCTAAGGTCACTGAATTTCCGCTGCACGGAGAGATGGTGTATGGCGTTAACTGATTTTCATGCTCACATGGCGCCCACGGTAGAGGCCAAAGCGCGCCTGCTACAGACAATGAAAAGCTTGGGCATTACCCGAGCTGTCGTGGTCGCAGGCGGACTCGTTAAGCCGGAAGCCCTCTCTTCGCAAATTTCAAATGGCGGAGGCAACGACATCCCAGCGCCTAACGATGCCGTGTGGGAATTATGCACTGAGGAAAAAGGAGTGCTATTCCCCTTTTTCTTCGCTAATCCCCATCAACCACCCACAGAGTATGCCGCCAAGGGTGAGAAATTTTTCGGATTGAAGTTAGGACCCGCGGTTCACGGTATCGCTTTAGACGACGAGCGAACGGTCGAGTACATCATTCAGGCCGCCAAATTCCAGCATCCGGTTTATCTGCATTGCTTGAGCCGTCCTGGTTTTGACATCGAAGCTTTGGTACTTCTCGCTAACACTTTTCCCACGGTGACTTTCATTTTGGGTCACGCGGGTATCGGCAACTGCGATTTTTATGCGGTCGATAGGATTCAACCCTATTCCAATATTCATTTTGAGACTTCGGGCGGATTTTCCTCTGTCATCAAGTTTGCCATCAATAAATTGGGAAGCCGTCGCATTCTCTTTGGAAGCGAGTATCCCCTTCAAGATCCTTCTCTTGAGTTACTCAAAGCCAAAGTCACGGGCATGAGCGACGATTCGCTCAACACTAACGCTTGCCACCTATTGGGATTGGAAAGCCCATGAAACTTGAAATGCAGCATGAGAAGTTAAATGATGTATTTTCCCGCGCCAGTCACAGCCCTTTTTACCGAAGCCGGCTGACCGGAACGACTTGGAGTGGTTGCAATGTGCCCATCACCACCAAAGAAGATTTAAGACGCGGTTATCCGTTTGGATTTTTAGCCACCCACAAGAATAGGATTGCCACCTATCACGAAAGCAGCGGTACCGAGGGAAATCCCACGGCTTCCTACTTTAGCGAAAGTGACTGGGACGATATTTCGACACGTTTCTTAAGAAACGCTGTTTCACTAACATCAGACGATACTTTCTTCATCAAAACGCCTTATTCAATGGTGACCACGGCTCATCAAGCTCAATACGCCGCTCGAAGCGCCGGAGCTCTCGTAGTCCCTGGCGACAACCGCTCATCGAATATGCCCTATTCGCGTGTCGTCCAACTTTTAGAAGCTTTGGAAGTTTCGGTAACTTGGAGCTTGCCGACAGAAGTTTTGTTATGGCGAATCGCTGCCGAAGCGAACGGTTTTTCTCCAAGCTGCCATTTCCCCAAGCTACGAGCTTTTTGGGTAGCTGGGGAACCCCTTTCGCCCGCCCGCAAGCGAACGATTCGCGAGCTTTGGAACGGTAAAGCAGTATTCGAAGATTATGGAAGTACCGAGACAGGCAGTCTTGCTGGCGAGTGCTCTGAAGGGAATTTACATCTTTGGAGTGACCGCATCTATTTTGAAATTCTAGACCCTAAAACTCGAAACATTTCCACCGAAGGCCGAGGACAGTTGCTAGTCACGCCTCTTAACAGAGAAGCCATGCCGCTACTTCGTTACCTTATCGAAGATGAAGTCGAAGTGATGTCTAGAAACTGCGCTTGCGGTAGCGAATTTCCTACGATTCGAATCTTGGGACGGACTAGCCAACAGTTAAGGACGCAGGGGCAAGAATTAAACCCACTCGATGTCGAGGATGCCGTCTTTACAGCAGGGCGAAACCTTGGAGTAGCCCTTTGGAAAGCCATTTGGGACGACAAGGTTTTTGACGTCAGCGTATATGGGATGGGAAACTCAGACGCTCAAGCCATCCTAGAGTTTCAAGACAATCTTTCGGCTTTGCTAAAGATTAAAGTGAAAGCGTCTACAGCGCCCTTACACCGTTTTGTCGACCCAGCACTTTTGACGAACAAACTTCATTTTTCCAAGCCGCGTTTTTTGTTTAAGCGAGGCGAAGATTCTTTTTCAGGAATCCAATATGCATAGGAGGCACTCATGAATCCAACAACCATTATTTCCGAACCGCTTCGGAAGAAACATTTCGAGAACAAAGCTCTGGGATGCGGGAACTTTCTGCACGTAGCCGCAAGTGTCTCTCCCTACGCCGATCAAAGACACCTTTGGACAGACACTCCGGTGCGACTCTTCACTGGCGAGGTCTTCGAAGGATTTTCCCTCAATGAGCTTCGACATGCCGTCGATACTTACGCTTCGTGGTATTACGGAGCGGGAGTCAGAGCCAAAGACCCCATCGGAATTTATGTCTCCGAAGGTATCGGGAATTTGATCCACTATTTGGCTTTGAACGCGATTGGCGCCATCCCCGCTATCGTTAATGGCAATATGCCGGCAGCGACCGCGGCACTTTGGCTTGAGAAGGTAGGAGTCGTCGGTCTTTTTACTGACGAAGCCCACTCTCCCTTGATTACGCCTCACATTCAAAAGAACTCGGCCTTACGATTCAGTGTGACGGAAGTCTCGGCGGCGAAGGTATTTAAGCCTGAGCTCCCCAGTCATTATCCTTTCCAGCACACGGATCATGACACTGTCCTTATTGGCCATTCCTCGGGAACTACGGGAATTCCAAAAGCAGTTGAATTTCAGCACCAACAGTTTTTTTACGGAATTCGTTACCGCTTAAGCCTGCCTTTCCCGGGAGGGTCTGAGCGCATTCTTTCGGCACTTCCTCATTCACACTCGGCAGGAATCGCTTACTTAACGTTAGCGCTCTTAAGCGGGAGCAGCACCGTTGTACTAACAAGCAATCAACCGGAAGTCGTACTACCCCATATTGAGAGCTTCAAGCCCTCTATGGTCGTAGCCTTCCCAGAGACGTATGTACTCCTGAGCGATAGCGACTTAGAGAAATATGACCTAAGCACGATTCAACTCTGGTTTAACGGCGGAGATGCCGCTCACGAAGCGCACATTCGACGTTTAATCGCCGAGGGCCACCACGTGGTTGAAGGCAACCGTCGCAAGGGTTCAGTATTTATTGACGGGTTGGGCTCTTCGGAGATGGGCTTCTCGCTCTTTCGAAATGTTCACACTCCGACGACCGAGCATTACAACCGTTGCATCGGCAAACCTTTGGATTGGGTAGACGCTACCGTCCTAGGCGATAACGGTGAAAAGCTAGCACCGTATCGAGTAGGCAAACTTGGAGTAAAATCTCCGACCATTACTCCTGGCTACTGGAATGATTCGGTTCTCACGAAACGCTCGCAGGTAGGACAGTACTTTCTCACCGGAGATCTCTTCTACTACGACGAAGAAGGCCGCTTCTATCATGTCGATCGTATCCCTGATGTCGTAAAGACCAAAGGTGGCGTGGTTTACAGTCTTCAAACCGAAGAGATGTTGCTCCGCAAGTTTGAGAACATCTCAGACCTATCGGTAATTGCGGCCCCCGCAGAGAACGGATTTAGTTCGGCAGTGGCCGTGGTTCGTTTGAAAAAAGGCGAACAAGCCGAATCGCTCGCTTTACTTGTCCAGTTCAACGACATTTTAGCTACCGCTGGTAAACGCCCTCTAGATGCCGTCGTATTTGGCGATATCGAAGACTTCCCCTTGGGACCAACCGGCAAAGTCTTGAAACGCGAGCTTCGAGAACAGTTCACCAAACTCTTCAAACAAACGGCCGCAACTCCGGAGCCGCTTCATGCGTAACTTAACTCCTTGTGATGTTCCTTCCGACCTAGACGCCCGTTGGGGAGAATGGTTGGAACCTGAGTGGATCGAAGCTTTGGACTCGACACCATTCCTTCGCTCTTGCCGCGAAGGAACGGTGACCCGTTCAGTGCTAGAGAGATTCCTGTCGCAGCAGTTTTTTTATTCGAGACACTTTACGCGTTACCTTTGTGCGTTGTTGTCGAATGTAGTGAACGATGCGGATAGAAGGGAACTCACTGAAAACCTCGTTGATGAAACGGGGCTTGGCAAAGCGGGCGGAGTGCCTCACTCGGTGCTGTATCAAGATATGTTGAAGGAATTGGGAGTGGATATAAACAAAGCCACTCCCCTTCCTGAGACGCAAAATCTGGTACAGACCATGTGGGAAAGCTGCCGCAATCCAAACCCAGCTGTGGGATTAGGCGCCCTTTGTTTGGGAGCCGAGGCCATCGTTCCCCACGTCTACAGTCAGATTGTGCAAGGGTTTGAGTCCTGTGGCATCCCCTCTGAGAGCTTAAGCTTTTTTAATATCCACATCGCTTGCGACGACGAGCACGCCGTAACGATGAAAAATATTATCGAGCGCGAAATGAGAAGTCCTGAGCAACGAATGGCGCTTCGCTGTTCTGCCGCTCGAGTGATCTCGGCTCGCACCCGTTTTTTCGGGGCTATTGCGCAAGACCCGATTTATGAAATGGCGGGGAGCGTGTTGCATGCCCACTTATAGCTCAAAGGATTTCGGAAAAACCAAAAGTGCGCCGGAATTAGTCGTCCCTGAAAAGCTGATTCACCCTGACGTAGAGAACTCAGGCGTAGACACTAGTTTCAGCGGTGAGCGCCGACATCCGGTGTTTGTCGTCGATCTGCCCACTCGCGCGCTAAGCGTTACGATTGGTCATTTAGCTTCTGGCGAACGAACGAGAAAACATCGGCATAGTTACGAGACCGTCCTCTACATCTTAGAGGGTAGCGGGCAGACCACTATTGAAGACAAGGTCATCGAATGGAAAACGGGCGACGCTGTCTATGTTCCCGTTTGGGCCTGGCACTTTCACGAAAGCAAAGGCCAAGGACTTTGCCGCTACCTAGCCTGTGAAAATGCACCGATGCTTCAAAACTTAGGCGTCGCTATACGGGAGGAGCAGTGAATCATTTCCATTTCTCGTCAGCGAGTCCCCTTCCTACGATCACCTTTTACGAAAAGTATTTTGGCTTTCGTAAAATAAAGATGCTGGGCAAAACGCATGTGTTAGTAAGTCAGGCCAAGTTTATTTTGGCTATCGACGAGTCTACAGCTAGCGATCCTATCCCTGCATCGAGTCATCTAGGATTTTCACTACCGGCCAGAAGTGAAGTGCAAAGCCTGTATGAGAAAATGAGGGAAGACGACCAAAGCTCCACGGGAGCATTGCTAGAACCCTCGCCTCGCGCGCTTCATTTCTATTGTTCCGACCCTTCGGGGAACCGCTTGGAAATTGGATGGTACGACTTGGGATGATTTTGTAATCAGACGCTGACCCGGGCCGCGTCGATATGATACCTTTGTGTATCACCCCAAGGAGACCCCCTCGATGGTTATCAAGAAATTTTCCCCGATCATGCTGGTAGATTCTATCGAAGAGTTTCTTCCTTTCTGGGTGGATAAGTTGAAATACAAGGTCTCCGTCAGTGTCCCTTACGGCAATGTATTGGGATTCGTAATTTTACACCACGGCGAGTCGGAAGTGATGCTCCAGACCAACGCGAGCCTTTCGAAAGATATTCCCGCCATCATGACTCCAAAGTCAGATAAGAAAATGGTGCTCTACGCGGACGTGGAATCGCTCGACGAAATTGAAGCCTCTTTGGTCGATGTAGATGTGATCGTTCCAAAGCGTAAAACCTTCTACGGCGCTACGGAACTTTGGATTCGCGAACCCTCTGGCAACATCGTGGGCTTCGCCGAATTCCCCAAAGATGCTTAAAAACTAAATCCTAGTCAACGGCCTGGCTTCATGGTTTTAAGAGGAAATGAAATTCCTCCATACCATGATACGTGTGACCGATTTGGACCGATCGCTTCGCTTCTATACGGAAGTGTTGGGGCTAAAACTTCAAAAAAAGACCGACTATCCTGAAGGAAAGTTCACCCTAGCCTTCTTGGGTTCCGATTTGAACAGTGAACCCTATCTAGAGCTGACCTACAATTGGGACACTCACGAATATAATCTAGGAACCGGCTACGGCCACATGGCCTTTGGCGTCCCCGATATTTACCGCACCTGCGAAGACGTAAAAAAAGTCGGCGCCAAAATCACCCGCCCGCCAGGACCGATGAAACATGGAACTTCCGTCATCGCTTTTATCGAAGATCCCGATGGATACAAAATTGAACTCATTAATCGTTAAGACGGCCTGTTACGTCATTGCGAACCCTAACGGGTTCGCAATGACAATCCGAGATACGCTCCCGACGCGCGTCCGCGCCGAAAGTCCCCACTAGATCTATTTCTTAATCTCTTGAATCAATCCCGCATTCACAAACTCCTGTTTAATGCTCTTGGAGCTGTTACCTCGGTTCATGAATTGGAAAGAGAAGATCGCATCGCTTCCACGAACAAATCCATACCAATCATTTCCGCTGGGCGCGTTAAACGCAAATTTCCTGGCGTGCTCTCCGGCCGAATCGTGACAAGTCATGCAGCTGCCGTTATCGGTGTGAATAAAAGCTAAGTTCGCATTTCGTGGAACAATGTGAAAGGGAGCATCGGTCGCGGGCGCCGAAGGGCTCTTGTCTCCTTCATCCAGCCAATAGGAACCGGTAGAAGCTTCGAAGGAGGTGTTCGTTAATAGTTCCATCACCGCCTCATTCGAAATGGCGGGGAGCTTATCGATCGCTACCGTCCGGCTTCCGAAAGCCCGCTTCGTCGTATTTGAAGTATCTGAAAGGATCTCCAGCGGGAGCTTCTTTTTGGTCGTGAGATGAGTCATCAAACCTTCGATGGCTGGGTTCCCCGAAAACTGGGACAACTGGATGAGCTGCTGAAGGCGCACGAGCAAAGATTCCGCCGTGGGGAAAGGACGATAGGATTCCATATCCCATCCCTTCGCATAGCCGGCCTGTTTCTTAGTCCGAGTACGAACTTCAAAGACAACATGCTCATTCTTTTCGTTGCGAACCAATAGGACTTCACCAAAAACAGTTCCCACTGGATAGATCCACCGCTTAATTCCCCCTATGGCAGCATTGAAAGCCGCGGGGGCTACCATTTCCGTCCACCACTGGATCTTCTCGTCTAAGGCGCGAGCTTTATCTTTCGGCTCTGGAAACACCACGAACTTAAAATTTGCGGCGTTAGAGTTTTGTCGTAGGCCCGCGGGCGTCGTCCATGGAAATTCCGTATTAGGCTCGAAGAATCCGCTGCCGCCGGGAGAAATGAAAAAACCCGTAAAAAAGCTGCTGAACTCGTCGATCTGAAAGAGACGGGGGATATGAACTTCATTGTAGAAAACCATGCGCGGAATGAGTTCAATGAGAGTAGCATTATTCGTCTGGCGAATGAAAGTTTCAAAGGTCGCTTGATCGGGCTTCGCGGCTAGTTGGATCGGAGCCGAAGCAATCCCAAGCGCACCGATGGTCTGAACGAACGCAAAAACAAGTACGACAATAGTAGTCTTCCTCATAGAGAAAGTCCCTCCTCGTTGTTTTAAGTTAAACGTCCCCAGACCCGGATTTAGACGAAGTGACAAGAGAATCTGCAAAGCAGTTCTACTGAAACGATGTATTTGTGGGACTTTGATAAAGGACACAGGACACATCGTCAATTTTTTATTTAGAGAAATTCTTTTTTATTCGGAAAGAAACATCTCCTTAAGCGTGAACATTGCTAACAACTGCCCATGCGTTCGACAGGAAATTTTAGCGAGGTAAGGACTAGAGAATCTTTGTGAAGGAAATTCCCTCGTCATATTCACAGGAACACACCGAGGTGTAGACAGACGGTATTCTGGAACATTCTTTGCTTCTTATCCCGGCCAAGGAGATATTAATGCTGTTTATGCGTAATCCGGCCCATCCCGATCAGGAAATCCGGTGCCATTCCGATCACGTAATCCGGTCCATCCCGATCACC
>JBBQIT010000151.1:0-8911 GCA_038325205.1 Bdellovibrionota bacterium | reverse complement strand
CTCACAGAACGGTCCAGTACACGAGGATGACTTCCAAAAGACAGAGGGATTCGCCGTCATGACGGCCAACCTTGGTGATAGTTCAGTGAGGGTTGATCTTGCCGTTAGCTACGAACACAAGTTCAAAGCAGATAGCGCAGGTAAGATCACCGAAGCGTATCAACGCGTGATCCCCTGTGGAACGATCTTGAAAAACAACTACTCAGTCGCGGCGATTGGATGTGATTTCCCCGCAGAAACAGGATGGGAAAAAGTCGAGATCGTTAACAACGTACCTACTTTGAAGATCGATCGCAGCGAATACGTCGAGACTCCTGGAGGTTCGGGCATCGTTAAGTTCCAGTGCACCGGCGCTTCGGATATCCTTTTCCCTGTCGGACCCGTTAAGCAATAGGGAACACTAAATGGCACAAAGTTCCAACCAACACGATCGCCCGGTGATCTTTGATTACCGGGCGATTCCCCTTTACGTAACTGCGATGCTGGGCTGGCGGAGGGAGACTGACGCTAGCTTTTCGATCCGAAGTGCCACGCGCGGGTTGCGGCGGTGTTCGCCCAGTTTAGTGACTCGAGTCATGAGTGGAGAGAGACGACTCACTTCCGATCGGGTCGATGGGTTTGCGAAGCTTTTGCAGTTAACACCAGAAGAGAAGAGCGCGCTTTCTCGATGGGTATCAACTGAAGAACTGAGTAAGCAAGGGAATCAGGAATTGCCCGTCGCTCCTCGAATGAATGCGAGGAAGACCGGTCAGAACCATTTGCTCTCGGATTGGCTGAATATTTACGTAAAGGATTCGTGCCGGCTCAAAGGATTTGAACCTGATCCCTTAGTGCTCTTTAAATTGCTTCGGGGGATCGCAAGTCCAGCTAGGATCGAACGCTCTCTTCGTTTTCTTTTGAGAGAGGGCTTTTTGCGACGTACTTTGGACGGAAAAATCGTGGAAGACAATCCAGTCACTATGACGAGCGACGATATTCCCAGTTCGAAGATTAAACAGTTTCACAGTAAAGCTTTGGAAATGGCTCGACGAGGAATCTATCTTTACCCCATCGAGAAACGAAGAGAGTTGGCATTAGTGCTTCGTCTCAATGCTAAAAGTCTGGCGGCTCTGAGAGATATGCTGAAACAATTTCATGAACAGCTTTTAGTTTTCGCGGAAGAACACGTCGACGATCAAGACGAGCTTTTTCAAGTGACAATCAACTTGGTCCCCATCGGAGGATTACCCCATGATAAAACAAACGCTTAGGGCGGCCTTGTTTATTACCTGTGTTTGCCTGATGGCGGAGCAGGGCTTTGCCTATGATCCGATAAGCCGTGGGTCGGGAGTCGGAACCGGGGGCGATATCATCGATTCTTTCATCGCGGCCCAAAGATATAATTTGGTTCGCACTCTGTTTACCCTTCGGCAAGGACAAGGGCTCGCAACGCTTTGTCGATGCCCGGACGAAAAGAGCACCGACCCAGGATGCACTTATCTTAGCAGCTTGAACGACGCTCAACGAATCTTTTGTAGCCAGTTTATTTTGGCATCGCTGCCGCAATTATATTCGCTCAATACGAAAGACCCAGTAACCCCGCTAACGTTAACTTCCCAACCGCTGTTATTCCCCGGACCTGACGGCCAAATGAGGCCTGTCATTGCGGTTACCGATAAGGGGCCATTAGGACCGGTCAAAATGAACTACGACAAGGTGAAGTGGCTTTGGCCAAGCCAAGTCATCGCGGTGCTTGGTCACGAGTTTGGACACAAAGTGGAGTTTCAAGGGATCGGTAACTTTATCGACGATAACAAGCCTATCGGACCTTTTAAAGCCGCTAGCGGCGGCCGTAATTTGTTGGATGCCGTAGGGGCTGCCTTAGCATGGCGAGCTTATGAATTGGCCTTTATTGGAGGGTACGCAGGTGTTGACGACGTGTTCTCGTGTTCGATCAAAGAATTGGTTTCGGGAGTTGAGAATGGGACTTCAGGGCGTTCGGCCCGACTTTTTCAGAATGGATCGTTAGATCAGTATGAGACGGGAATAGGAGTCCTTCCGAGAGATACCCAGTGCTACGCGGTGGAGAAGGGCGGGCAAAGTCAGCTGTTCTTTCGCGCAAAGATCCATGAAGGGGCTGGATGTCGAGGAGAGGGCGCGGAAGAAAAGCGGTGGACCAAGCTCGAAATTTGGCGATATTTCTCAGACACTTCTAAAGCAGCGGTGCTCTTAATCTCCCACACGATACCGGGGTCCAATCTCACTTGTGGGTCAGAGACCAAAGAGCCGTTAACCCTCGAATTCGAAACTCCTACAGCCCACTACCTATTCGAGGCCAAATATCTGGAGACGATTCGCAGGAAACATCTCCGTGAAAACAACTTCCCGTTCCTTTCGGAAAAATAAAGCTTTACTCACAGCAGCAATTTAAACTACAGCTGAAAGAGACACATAAATAAATTTTACCCGGGGGGGTTGGGGATGTTCACACGCTATGTATGGGCAGGCGTATGCTTGCTTTCTATTCTTTCTTTCACTCAAAAGAGTTTCGCGGCTACCTATCCCGTTGATGAAGATATTCAAAGAATGCGATCCGAAGCTGACGCTCTCGAGGGGTTGAAACAACTTTTTGAATCGAATCAATGTTCGGTTACCGTCGGAGACAATAAAGTGGGAATATCTCCTGGGGCTTTGCGAAGCAGGGGAATTGTGATCATCGTCACTCCCAAAAGTCCGGGTAACTATCTAGCTTTTCATAGTTCCGACAAGATGTCCCCCGAAGCCATTATATTGACATCTCAGCTAAGTTTTAAGCTGGCTGCACCTGACTTTGAGGCCTCGATGGTGACGGCTGAATTTGGTACTGTTGCCAAAGACGGCACGAAATCACTTAACGTCGGTTTTTGGATTCCACGGAAGGCGCCCGAAGAGGTGTTAACTCCGGAGCAGAAGACGGAGCAGGAAGCGCGATATAAAGCGGAAGGGGAGGCTAGAGAGAAACAGATCGCAGAGGCGAGAAAAGCTGCAGGCCTTCCTCCTGAAGAAGGCTATGATGAAGAAGAGCCCAATGAGGAGTTTTGGATCCACAGTCCGGTCTATGTCTCGCTACCTCTCTCAGAAGCCGGGACTAGCGTTTCCGCAAAACTTTCGAATGGTCAAAACGCAATAGCGGAGTGCCACAAGAAATAAAGATAGAGGCGATCTACTGTCCTTCTGGAAAGTAGATCGCGCCCTTCGATGGCGAAACTAGTACCCTTGGTTATGCTGCCGACGAATCTGGCGAGCCGAATTGAAATCGTTTACTACGCCAGAAAGATCGGAGCCTGGCGTCCAATTCTGGAGCTGTTGCTGCGCAGCCTGCGCGTTGCCAGCTAGATCATGGCGACCGCGGGTCGCATCGATTCGAATGGCGCGATTGACATCAGCTTGAGCGGACGCCGTATTGCCGATGGCTTGTTGGCGTGCTGCGGCCCTGACCGCCTGTTCTGCCTGCAATAGATGATCATATCCGGGACCGCCGTTATTTTGTCGTCGAACTTCTTTAGCGGTTCTCAGGTCCTGAATCGCCGTGGGAATTTCGCCGTTGCCGGGAACCCAGTTATTTAAATCCTGAACCGCTGCCGCCGCATTGCCACCCAGTTGATGATTGGGACGATCTAAAAGTCGTTGTTTGGCGTCGTCAACCAAGCGTGTCGCTCTGGCGTTATTTCCGTTTTGAACGGCGTGTCCTGCTTGTTCGAGTTCGTGCTGCGCTCGATTTAAATGGTCGGCACAAGCGGTGTGAGAGGCCAAAAGCCCGGCGACTAGCAATCCTAAAATGCCCTTGCGTGAAAACCCCTTCATTTCTTCCTCCTGATAACTTGCCTATAATCTTATTGTGTCGATTTCGCCTCCCCCTTGGCACTAATATAAATTGCTAGATAGGGCTAAGTGGCTAAGTTTCGGAATAAATTCCCTATTTTAGATTCCGAGCTTGATTTATCGGCCATCAAAAAATAAGGTAGGAGGTCAGTTTTCACACGCCGCCGTGGTGAAATGGCAGACACGCTAGGCTTAGGACCTAGTGGCCGCAAGGTCGTGGGGGTTCAAGTCCCTCCGGCGGCAAATTTTCCCCGAAAATTTGATTGGTAAAATGGGCAGCGCGAGAGCGCTGCGACTTTTTTGGAGGACTTGAAAGCCGGAGCCGCGCGCATCCACTAATTCGAGCAAGAGTACGATAGCGGCGAGCCCGGGGTGCAGGCGGCCCTAAGGGCCGACCGGAATCCAAGTCCCTCCGGCGGCAAATTTTCCCCGAAAATTTGATAGGTAAAATGAGCAGCGCGGGAGCGCTGCGACTTTGAAGAGCGGGAGCAGGCGCTGATGCGGCCCGCTCCCTGATTCGATCACGTTGCCGTGAACGTATAACTGTGTTTTGCGGTGGATGGAATGTCGAGGAATCCTCGCATATCTCCATCGGCCTCTCTACAAACCCGGGTATTGTTCGAACGATAGATCGGGTTGATATATTTGCGTGGGCCCGAGACACAGAATTGCTCGTTGCCTGCCCATTGCGTGTTCGGGTTACCCATTTCTTCACAGTAGAAGAAAGTCGCTTCGCCTACGTTCAGCGTTGCGCCGTTGTTGATGACATACCAATTTTGAGTAATCGTACTGTGGTCTTGCTCATTAATCGTTATCTTCGCGCAAGCCATCGTTAAATTGCTATGGTTCACGATAATCAGATTTGCCGTGCGTTCGGTGGCGAACGTCGAGGCCCCCATCATCATCACGCTCAAGACTAGAATTGTTTTCAGATTCATTATTTTCTTCCCCTTCACATGTTGTAAAAAGCACAGCGTGTGCTTTCCGAACCTTACGTGGAGAGCGACAGAAAATCAGCCGATAAAGTTCAGAATTTTCAGATAGTTAGTGCTGCGGTGAGCCAGGAGCTCATCAGCGATCTAGGCATTACTTTTTCTAATATTCCCATCACTTCTATTAATTTCCTAAATCCCAACCCCTTCGCTATTTTCTCGAACAGGAGACCGCAATGGCTCTCCCGTAAAAGGAGTAGGTCGTGTCCGCATCGATAAGTAATTATTCAAAAGGGTTTATCGTTCTAGTGGCGCTTGTGCTTAGCTCGACCAGTTTTGCCGGCGGCGGTGGAGTAGAGGAGACTCACTGCAACGCTAAGATATCTGAGGACTTGTCGGCACTGGTTATTATTTTTGGAAGTCCATTTTTCCAAGAAGTAGGGAGTGGCGTTGAGGTACTTCCGGATCCTGCACCAGATCCAAGTAAGGAATATTTCTATAGTGTGACCGACGTTCACAAAAAAGCCGCGGGAACTCAGATCACTCTCGCTGACCTTTCCGGAAACCCGCTCGGCCAACAGTTAACGATACTGATTAGAAACAAAGCGCCCCGATTTAATCTGGTGGTTAATCTCCCCAACGGCGGAGAAAAAACGGTACCAATGAAGTGTGAGTTTGAGCCTTAGCGGAAACTGAAAGCTACGCCCGTGAGTTGGCAGCGAGCAGAAGCGCCCAAGCCGTCGCAATCTGAAGCGGTATCGTTCGTATCATCGCACATCTGACCTGCGGGATTGGCGACGAAGTTTGCAGAGGAGCTTCCCGAAATCACGAGTGGCGAAGAGACATACGTGCCGTCCCCGCCAACGACCGTCGGAGGCCGAAATCCGTCGCCTGAGCTGCCCGGATCTGAGTAGGTCGAAATGAAAAGGGTTACGTGATCCGCGGAAGGGCTGCCCGTGGTTCCCGTGCAAGTGGTCGTGGTGCCGTCGATCATTTTGCTGGAGCCGCCGTTGTCGACTCTGCAGATGTCTAGAGTGTACTCGACCCCAGACACACAACCTCCCGAAACTGAAGTGGTGCCCGGGACGTACTTAATGTTGTCTGAGACTTCGAGAGCAATACAGGGATAAGTCCCATTGGCGATAGTCCCGGATCCCAGGTCCGGCGTACCGGCGAAATCGACTTCTGTCGGGCTCGTGCCGTTATCGATCACTGTGATCAGGTTAGTGCACAGAGGCGACGTCGAGACTGCGAACTTGTAGAGCTTTAGCTTCACCGAAGTGGGCGATAAATTCAGGTCGCCGGCTGGGGTGGCTCTGGCTGTCGCAGAAATGAGAAGCGCCAAGGCACCCGCCGAAAGTAGAGGAATGATACGGCTCATAAAGTCGACCCTCGTAGGGTAAACGTTGAATTTCCGGTATTGCTTCCACAGCCTTGGACTACGAATAGACTAATGAGCGCCATCAATGCCAGCGTAAACACAATCTTCATAATCGACCTCGTTATGGGGTGTGAAGTACTGACTATTCGGTGAGTTATCATTTTGTCTTTAGCGAGTTTTGAGGACTTGAAAAAAGGAGAGTGAAAGTGCCACCGGCACTTTTTCCATTACTGATTCGATAATTTTACAACGATCCGATCGTACCAACTAGCTAGTTCAACTATTTTGAGTTGGTCCGAACTGATGTGGTCTTTCAGCCATTGAACTTTCTCTTTTTGATCTTCGGTACCCTTCCGTTAAAAGGACCCTTCGTCATTTTCTCGACTGGGTAGATCAAGAGGCAAAATAGGTGCCTCGGTCTATTTATTCTACTTGTGGGGTGCGAGGTAATTACCTTCGTTCGCTAAATTCCCGTTTTGCCGTTACCATCGCCCTGCCTTCACCTAAGATTGACTAACCGCATTAGAAGGGACTAAAAACAAAGTTCACTCATAGGGTGGGGGGCCACTTGCAGAATAAGTTCAATCTCTACGTCGCGACTACGCTTATCATTCTCAATCTGACGGGGCCAATACAGGCAAACCTCTGCAGGCCTTCGGTAGTGAAGCAATCCTTCGTCGGTTCCTCTCGACTGGCACTATCAAGATTAATCTTAGGATCCGTTCTGCTCGCGCTCTTGCCGCTATCGCGAGCGCAGGGAGGGACGATCCGAGAACCGGGCGAGCCAAATCCTCGGAGTGTGGTCGAGTTTGAGCCCGTGGCCACCGATTACCTAACACGGGATTGTCGGTTGGGGCCCGATGTGATGGCGGCCTCGGCCGTGCCTGGCTGCACAACGACCGAATTGAGAATTACGCGGTATATCGATCACTTTTATTATCAGGACGATACGTTGGTCCGCGCCGATGCCGCGAAACCAAGTTCGTTTCGCGCCTTTCCGGCGCGCGTGCTAGGCGGTGAGCGTGATGTTCAAGTCAAACGGGACTCTCCCGCGGGAGTCATCGAAAGCGAAATTCTCAAACCAGATCCCGAGACCAAAGACACCGACATGGTTCATCGGCAAACCGAGGGGAATGGAAATACGTTAATCGTCTGGGATGGACCTGACGGAAAGCCCGAGATCCAGACCAATGGTTTAGAGAAGGTTGATTTTCGCCAATGGAATGCGGATAGATTTGTGATTCGAGTGAGCGCAACCGATAGATCGGGAAGTTTGATCATTACGGTGTACGACGGCAACGACAAAGCTAAGATCTCGCAAGCAACGATTCGTTACGATGATAAAAAGCCCCGAGAATTCTCGCTCCTGTTCGATTCGTTACGACCGATCGGAGAGAAAGGGCGCGCCAATCTCTCGACGGTGGGTGCGGTCTCGTTAACTATTATCCCCGACGTCGTTGAGGGCCAACCCAATGCTTCGACTAGAATAGACTTCATCGCGCTTGCCGGTCCCCAGTGCATTCCCTGCGCAGGAAATGATGGGCCTTCTTCCCCGGGGGGCGGCTTGTGCACTTTTCCTCCATCAGGAGGAAACGGGTTTGTTACGGGGGGAAATTATATTTCTGATTTTCCAATCCCACCGGGACCGTGGCTTCCCCTATTTTTCCCTGGAGGTGGCGGGGGGCCTAATGTTCCTCCCAATCTACCGCCGCCCCAGTATCCACCCATCTGTGATCATCCCCAGCATCCGCCAGACTGCGGGCCTCCTCCTGTGCCAGAGCCCGGTTCTCTGACGATTACCGTAATGGGCGTGATTTCGATCGGTGGGTATCGGTTTGTGAAATACCTACAGCGGCGGATCTAATCGTGCGCTCTCTATACGGTTTGTTTCGGGGTGGGCTCAAACCCCGGGCGTTTGTTTCAAACCCGCTCGACCAAAAGACAATGCAGTCTGAGTTTGGGCGTTAAGGGATCCGGGAATTTAGCTAGCGCGGCGGATGGTAGAGGTTTTGGGATCGTGATGGGCACGAAACGCCTGTTTTTTACTCACGAAGTAATTAAACCAAACTAAATGGAATAAGGCTGCGATCCCATCCACCCAGGTGATCTTTTTTCCCTGGAGCTGCGTTCGGGGTTGGTAGCGTATGGGGAGTTCACGGAGGCGTGCGGAAGTCTTTGCAAGGTAAGCCGTGAGTTCGACTTCTATTCCAAAGCGCTCGGAAACTAAGTTCATAGGCTTCAATAGATCGGC
The DNA here is from genome assembly GCA_038325205.1 of Bdellovibrionota bacterium. Taxonomy (GTDB): domain Bacteria; phylum Bdellovibrionota; class FAC87; order UBA2466; family UBA2466; genus JBBQIT01. The sequence goes on along the minus strand of JBBQIT010000151.1, from coordinate 507 downwards.
GCGAAAGACTTTATAGCAAGTTTCCATATCCGTGAGCTTGATTCCCGACATCACATTGCTAAGCATGGTCAGTGTGCGGTTGGCGAGGTAGTGAAGATTTTTCTTCGGAGAATCTGAGTTCACTTGAAATCGACTGCCAAAGACGACGTCGACAGAATCGTTCAAAAGAGGCGCTAAAAGTGAGGGGATATCGTCGGGGTTGTACTCAAAGTCGGCATCTTGAATCAAGATGAGCGTTCCCGTGGCTTCTTGAATGCCCGCGCGAATTGCAGCCCCTTTCCCTCGATTCTGGGGATGGGAAATCAGTTTGAAATTCAGTTCGGACTTCAGTTGATGGAGCAGTGCTAAGGTCCCGTCGGTGGATCCGTCATCAACTACAATCCATTCTCTTGCGATCGGGCAGGCTGCTTTATGTAAAAAACGAAGCACCGGCTCCGCCAGCTCTCGTTCATTGTAGATGGGGATAATAATGGTAAGTTTTTGCATCTAAAGTAACGAGCACCGTCT
>JBBQIT010000150.1:0-8945 GCA_038325205.1 Bdellovibrionota bacterium | reverse complement strand
CCCATGCCCTTTGGCTACTTCCATATGAACCAGCTCACTCCGACGTTTACGCTTCCGCCGGCTGAAATGCTGCCTCTCGCGCTCCAAGAGCACCGCCGGCAATACGCCGAGCGAATGGACTTGGAACAAGAAGCGATGACGGCCGCAAGTTCGATGAAGCTTCCTATCGTCACTGCCCTAAGAAGCGAAGAGTTCGACCCCATCTCAGTCGTTGAAAAGATGTCCGATCGTCTGGAGGAAGCATGAGCCGGATGATCGACAATGAAAAAGTGATCCTAGTAGGTGGGCCAGGTGGAGTTGGAAAAACGACTTTAGCGGCTTCCATTGGAATAGGTTTGGCCGAAGCCGGATTTCGCACGGTAGTGCTGACCGTCGATCCGGCACGGCGGCTCGCTCAAGCTTTGGGGCTTACCGGTTTCTCCGCCGAACTTCAGTTAGTTCCTCTCCCTGCCGGCACTAAAGGTACTCTTCACGCTTCGATGTTGGACGCCCAACGCTACTTTGATCGCATCATTAGTCGATTTGCCCGAGACGAAGCGCAAAAAAGAAAGATTCTGGCGAATCCGATCTATCGCACGATGGTGGATAGCCTTGGTGGAACCCACGAGTACGCCGCGATGGAGCGCCTTTTTGAATTTTCGGATGACCCCCGATTTGATCGCATTGTCGTGGACACTCCACCGACTCAGAACGCCCTAGATCTTTTGGCCGCCCCTCAACGACTCGCCGACTTCATGGATAATTCCGTGCTGCGCTGGTTCCAAGGTCCTAAGCCGGTCTATCTAAAGCTGTTTCAGACAGGAACTAAAATAGCGATGAAGTTGCTGCAAAGGATTTTTGGAAGCGATTTTTTGGCGGCCTTTGGAACGTTGATGGACGACATTGATGGAATGCAAGCGGGGTTTCGTAATCGAAACTTAGAAGTCTTAAACCTACTTCAAAGCTCAGAGTCTGCCTTCATTCTCGTGACTTATCCGAACGCGCAACGTTTTCAAGAGTCCGCCGCTTTCGCGCGCAATTTGAAAGCGCAGAATATCCGCTTAAAAGGAATAGTGCTCAATCGAACTGAACCCGAAGTGATGGCAAGCCCTTCGGACTTAGATCACATTCCCGAAAATTCCGTAGAGCAAGTAAAAGCCTGGCTTGATTTCCAAAACACGCTTCACGCGGAACAACAAAAGTGGGTTCGTAAATTCGAAGAAGAACTCCCCGAAATCCCGCTGCGAAACGTCCCCAGCGAATTAGGCCTCGTCGGCAACCTCACCGCCCTGGCCCACCTCGGCAAAACTTTGCTGACGGAATAGTCGGCGAAAGCAGACTCCGCCCCTTTTACTGCGAAGCAAGAAAGCGAACCTTGTGCGCCCGACGCAAAATCTAGACTTAGGTAATAGAGCTAGCGCTAGCTTTATTACCTAGTTCTAAGGCTTTCCTTTTTTGTTGGGTCTCGACCTTTTGGATTAGCTTTTTTACTGGGCGATGGTGAAGGTTTCCATTTTTTTGTCTAGACGGCGCTGGATATCCGGATCCACGACGGGGCGGGCAAGTGGTCGTGAGAGGTCCGCCTCTATTTGTGAGAGGGCTTCGATGTAGCTGATGGCCCAGTAAGCGCGATAGATCTTTTCGATCGCCGGAAAACTTCTTCCTTGTTTGGCGACTTGGCCGTCATCTGGTTTCCAGCCCCACAAGACATCGTCACCCATCGCCTCTAACAAATCATCCTTTTCCAGAAAGTCGGGAAGATTGTTTGCGATATTAATCATCAGTTGGCGAGCCCCGAAATTTCTAGAAAACTCGGTAACGCCATAGAGACCACAAACAGCGGACAGCTCTACGATTTCGCTCAATCTGAAGGCTTCCGCTTTGTCCGCGGTTAACGGCGGGATGACAAAGCCCAATATCAAGACATCCAGGAATTTCTGAACCTCTTCTCTCGTATAAATAAGCTCAGGCCTGAGAGACGCTCCCTCCGGGGTGCGTTTGAGAAGTACCGCAATTTTATAAAGCGCCCTTAGAAATCTCTCCGAAGGACCTTCGTATTTGCCAACGATCATTCCCCCGTCGGTCTCCGTCCACTGCCACTTCGTCACATCTTCCAAATCCTTCAGGAGTGACCTGGCCTCTTTTCCGACAAGGAGTCGTCTATCCGGAAATCGATTTAGCATTTGAGTCAATTTCTTAAGCAACTCGGAAGAGCCGAAATTGACACTGAACGCGGTCACCCCAAATCTCGGCGTGCGCTTGGTTAGCACTCCCAACGCGCCCTGCGCCGAATCATGAAAAACGGAAAGCTCCGCCGAGCCAAAATAAACCGGAACTCTATCCACAATTAAAAAATCAAGTAGTGGCTCGACGGCTTGGGGAGAGTACATTTGGAAGGGATCAAGTTCCTCTCCTCCGGGAAGGTTCTTCGAAATCATCGATAGTCCCACCAGAGTGCGGAAGATTTGTTGGAAGCTCTCTTGATGATTTGGCCGAGCTCCTTGCCCCGTAGCCCGAGCATCAAAGTTTCGGCTTTGCACTCGGCCCGATTCGGCGTGCCAGCCCCAGTCGGCAGATTCCACTTGCGCTTTAAAAGCGACCGCTTCAGCGTAATACTCTGTCCTTCGAGCTCTATGAATCAACCGATCGCACAACATCAGCATGAAGGCACGAGAACGAAACTCTCTCTCTATACTGGGCGGCGGATGGTTAGGCTTTCTAACGGCGTGGCGAGCATACTCCTTGTTAAGGAGAGCCAAGACCCCGTTCTCTGGGTCCGTAAAGATCATTTTGTGATCCGCAGTCGTCATCGCGAGCACCGGAAGCTTTCTTGGATCGAGCGCGCGTAGCAATTTATCTACTTCAGCGGAGTCATTTAACAGATCCGGCTCGAGCCCTTCCCCTTGAGGGTACTCTCGCAAGATCGAAGCAATCTGATGAAGAACCGCGTAACAACGGCCGGCCGGCTTGTCCTGATATTTGGCCCCCCTTCCATCGGCAATAGCCCACTTCCAGGTTTCTATCTCTTCTAGAAGCTCTGTTCTATCGGTCGACTCAGGCAAGAGACTAGCTAGCTCCCGTGCTAAATAATACAGGCCCCAGTTATCCGCAAATTCAGTCACTCCAAAATACGGGGACATTTGATGAAGATAGACCAGTCCGCTCTTTCTAAACTTATCGCCGTCAAAAAACCGGTAGCGATCTTTGAAGGTCGCGTCTTCGGGAAAAAGACGGTAGTAGTTGCGAACGAAGTCTCCCACTGACATCTCAACGCGATTGACCCGTATGCGAGACTCCGCCTGACCACTTCTTCTTCGATTTTCGCGCGTGGATTCCACACTGATTCCCGAAAGGCCGTTGCGTAATTTGCGGGAGAATCCCGTGTAGTCGTAGATTCGGAAATACGGCTTGAAAGCATCGATTCGATCCGCCCGTCCGATATTCTGTAGGAGGAGTGCAAAAGAGTTCGCCGTGCCGGCGTACGTTCGCCAAAGGACAGCGATGTTTGTCGCGGGCAGATTGACTCCCTCTCTTAGAATATCAACCACAATGAGGTATTTGTGTTTGGCACGTTCCCCGTCATTATCGTACTTGCCCGCATTGTTATACCAATCCAAAGTATCGGCTTCGACGTCGGCTCCGCCATGAAAAGGACGGACTTCACTATTGTTTCCCAATGCCTTTTGTAACTTCGGAGCATAGCCATCCGCCATTGCTCGCATGGGGACAAAGACGATTCCGCGATCCACAATTTCCGGCTTACGATCGTTTAAAAGTCCATCGGCTAAATCCTTCACCAGCTTTGGATAGAGCTTTACAATTCTTTCATTATTTACCACTTCGAAATCACTGAGGAGCGATCTCACGTTAGTTCCATCGGAGAGCTCAGTAATGAGATTTAACTCGAAGATCGGCGAGAGGTAGCCTAAATGCATCCCCCTAAAAAGCTGAATGCGGCAAAGGTCGGGAAGCTGTTCCCCTCGTCGCAAAATGACCTGTTCCGCATCGTTTAACATAGCGCCATAGACATTTCCTTTCAAATACCTGGTAATCAGATTCCTATCGCGATGATGTAGGCTCGCAGAAAGTTTTAGGACGCGATGATTGGGCGCAATCACGTTTTCTAGATCTTCCAGAATCTTTTCAAATTGCCCCTGATAGGTCCCTGTGTGGTGGGCTTCATCAATCACAATAGCCCAGGGTTGTGACGAGTCGGCGTTCATCAGATCGTGAATTTCTCGCATTCGTGCCGCGTAACTACTCCGAGTGATGGCGATCATTTCCACATTAGGATCGATCTTGCCTTCATGTTGATTGTCGTAGATCCGGGCGATGTTTTGGTATCCTAGCTTGCCGGAATAGACGGGGACCGCATCATCTAAAATCATTCCATTCTCGACGACGAATAATACTCGGGGCGGCTTGCGCCAACCGCGAGCGCGTCGTTCTTTCATCATTTTCCCAAGCTCATTCACGTAATGAGCCGAAGTGACGGTTTTTCCCATACCAACCGACATCAACAGCCCGCGCATCGGGCTAGCGGCCCAACGTGTTTTGTCTTCCATATCTAAAAGGGCCGCGACCGCTTTGTTCTGTGGATTAGAGAGAATGGAATAATCGCCCCACCCCGTAGGGCGCCGATGAGGATGCAAAAAGGGATCGGCTCGGAAAGCAGAGCGAACGATTCCCTGCATCCTTTCGAGCGATTGGTTAGCCTCACCCACGTACAAGACCACTCGGCAAAAAATCTTGCCGTCTTTTATTTCGATTTCTGGAAGCCCCTCGCCCGGTGTGGCAAGCAGAGGATCGCTAGTCGCTTCAAAAATATAGGTGCCTATGGTTTCATTGTTCCAATGGCTTTCGATCTTAACGCCATTCTCAAGATTCGTTCTGCGAACAAACTCACTTCGCTGTCCTTCAACGACCACCGGAAACACAACAAACCGATAAAGATCGCTAGCGTTAACACCCCCACTTCGCCGAACGGGAAGTGCTTTCTTGGGGCCCAACACTTCGCCCAGGAGCAAATCGGCGCAGGTATGCGCTTCACTGACGTTGGCAAACGACAGCGGCAAGAAGAGCACGAGAGCGAGTAAAGAAGTGAAAGGTTTTAGAACCAATTTCCCCCGCCAACATCGGGTTTATACAGGACTTTTGTCATAACACATTGCATTATCACAAACCGGCGGTGTATAGCTAAACATTCGAAATGTTTAAACTAACTCTCATTATCTGTTTGATATCCTTAGGAATTGGCCGCACGGCCGCAGCCTATTACGTCCTACCTTATGACATGAACTTGGGTAAGAAAGGCGCGATTGAGATCCGAGAAGGAAAGCGCCGGATTCTGACGGAGGATGAGGACTACACCGTGGTCGTTCTTCTGGCCGACTACTACCGGAATTTCTACGGCGTCCAAGACGAACTCCAAGAGTTGATGCTTAGAAACCATCATGCCAATCCGGAACGCGTCTTAAGCGACTTCGTACAAATTCCCTACGAATGGTACCAGGAGCTATTGCGAGCGCACGGCCGCATCTATGGAAAAGAAGAGATCGAACAAATCATTCGAATGCTTCAACATCACAAATTGGTTCTCGATGGAAAGACATCGTTAGTGATCATTTTCGAAAAGGACAACCTGAATAAACCGGTCGCCCTGCTGAGAACGGTCGTGTCTCCGCCGGGAGGGCTACTACCGTCAGATCGACAGCACTACGGAAAAGGGCTCTCACGACATTTTCCAGCGGCTCGCACTAGATTCGGAAATCAATTTCTTCCCCAGTTTCAGTCCGATCCCTTTTTGCAGCACCACTATTCTCTAGAACTAAATGAGCCGACGCTTTGGACTCCTGACTGGTTACAAGGGGAAAGCATCGAACTTAAAAACTTTGGCATGAAGCAGCGGAAATTTTTTCCTTATCTCTATCTCATCGCCCGCCATCACAAGCTATTTTCCTTTGGAAGCCATGCTTTTCCCGATGGCATCACTCACTGGCCAAACGGGCGCCGCATTACAGATGACGAACGTGAGAACTACGGAATTCACATTTCGAAGCTGTGGCTACTTTGTTACACCGACGCCCTGAAAGACTATTACGTTGGGCATACTGGATTCAGCGAGTGGGACATGATTAACAATGACGAGACATTTGGATTGAACGCCCACTTTATGAACACGACTCCGAAAAGGCTTGAAGACGCGATAAAAGCATCGGTCCAATGGGAGCCCGGCTCTTCCACCAAATCAAAGCGATGGTTAGTGTTCAACGAAACGTTGGCTCAAAAATTCAAAAGCGCTGACTGCGCCAGCTCGGTGACAGGAAAGCAAACTATAGTCACACCGCAGCAAACCATTTGGACTCCGCCGTAAATTTTTCGCAAAAACTGATAAACTAATAAGCATGCGACCCAAGACGGCTGGCGATCGCCGGCGCAACCATGGCCTTCCCCTCCAATTAAAGTACGCGATGATTCTAACCCTCGTGGCTGCTTGCACGAGCTTAGTCATGATCTTTGTGATGGGCTGGTTTATTCAGCGCAATTACAATCTTTTTATGGGGGATGAGCTGGGATTATCGGCCCAAGTGATCGAAGTCGTTCGGCACGAGCAAGCTTTGCTTGAAATCGCCCTCTTCTCGCTTTTTTTGATCAGCACCACGGTCACATTCGTTAGTACTTTCTACGTAACGAGAAAACTTACCGGCCCCATCGTAGCCTTACAACGTCACCTCTGGCTTTTTGAACAAGGGGACTGGACGCGCGATTTCCGGCTGCGCAAGAACGACGAGTTTCGCCAATTAGAAATTTTGGTGAATCGAGTACGAGAAGCGCATAACAACGCTTTAGCAGCACAATCGGAACCCCTCACCGCGCAAAAAAACGCTTCTTAAGATTTCGACTATTCCCATGCTCAATCATGAGATTCAACGACTCCGCGGTATCGCTATACTCATCATTGTCGTCATTCACCTTTGTACGCAATATCCCTCACTTCAATTTCTCTGCCAAGGATGGGGATCGGTCGATCTTTTTTTCGTAGTGTCCGGCTATGTAGTAACGCTTTCGCTGCTTAGGCGCCTTAGCCTACATCACGGAGCATGGGGAAAGACGTATTCCCATTTTTTAAAACACCGCGCGCTTCGGCTGTGGCCAGTCGCCGCTTTCTGGAGTGTTATCTATCTCCCCTTGTTTTGGTATTCCCCTGAGGTGGTAGGCGTTTCTTCTTCAAGACTGTGGCGAGAGCTAATCTACATCTGGACGTTTCAATATCATCGACTACTATTTTATTCCAAAACGACGTCATGCCTTTTTTATTTTTGGTCGCTCTCTATCGAGGAGCAGTTCTACTTCTTCTTGCCGTTTCTCTTTCTTTTCTTGCGAAAACCTAAGCCTCTTATTCTTACTGTCGTGACACTTATCCTCATTCACATGACAGGGGATTCTCTTTTACACTGGGCGAAAATCACTCCCCCGAGAGCCCTAGGCTACGTGCTGGACTATCGGTACCGCTGGTCGACTCTGCTCTGCGGCGTGGCGCTCGCTCTTACTCAGACCTACTACCCCGCGCTCTTTGTTCGCTTCACCATTGGGAAACGTCTTATCTCAGTAGGCGGCCCCGTTCTCCTCTTAATCCTCTTTTGGTACGGCTACCTCAGCCCTTACGTTTGGCAGCACGCAGTCTACCTGCCGATCGCTTTCCTAAGCACGGCATTGGTGTGGATGGCCGCACAAAACACGGGCCGCCTCTTCGGCTCGCCTGGAAAAACAAACTGGCTAGAGATGCTTGGACTGCGCGCTTACTCTCTCTACCTTAGTCACATCACCATAATGAGATTTATCTGGGGAACTTCGGCAAGGTTTCATTGGCCGTCGACTCGCTTGGTGCAATATTGCGCTTACTTAATTTTGGTCTCAGCAATTACCGAAGCTTCGTACCGCTTATTAGAAAAGCCCTTTATGAGGTCATTGCCCGGAGAAAATGATAGGCGCGGGGTTCATAATCCGCCTCTCCACCCCATCAGCGCCCTTAACTGAAAGCGAAATCTGATAGCGAGGGGAGATAATCCCTCCCGTGGTGCCTTCCTCCCAAATCACGAGATTTTCCACCTTCCACGTAAAGTGTTCCTGACGTTTATTAAAGAGTAGTTCTACTTTTTTGAAAGGACGGAACGCTAAAGCGTCGACCTCCGCTATCCAAAGCTCGGCATCAACTATGCTGTCAGAGGTGAGAAAGGGAGCCTCAACTTTAATCCAAAGTTCGGGGGCCACGTTAAAATGACCCCGCCTATCGGTCTGATAGGAAAGCTCAATTTTGGGAACCTGGCCACCATTGACGAAGACATGATTCCAGCAATCGGGAACTCCCCAAGCGGGAAAAGCCAAAAGCGCGAAAAGGCCCAAAAAAGATCTCACCATGATTACCCCGCCAAAAAAAAAGGATTCTCTTGGCGTTAACAGCTCACTTAAATGTCGTCAAAGGATTCGATGGGGAATCCCTGATCTTCTTTCATGGTCGTGTAATCAAAAACATCACGCTGAGATTGGACAACTTCAAAGTCCCCAATGAAGACCCGCATCGCTTCTTCGAGCAACCGATCGACCATCCCATGATCTCGACCCGCCGTAGCAAATCCCACGATACTGCGCTTAGGGTTATCTGCATACGCACACTCGGTGACGCTAAAGCCTTCGTTGCGAAGCTTTTGCTCAATACGATTGAGATCACGCCTTTTGTCTTTAAGGCTACGGGAGTGTCGAAAGATAAGACTGACTTGTCCCACTCCTATTAATAAATGTGCCATCTCGTTTTCTCCGACAAATTCGTATGGTACTTACTTTATCGTGATCGACACCAATTTTGAAGCAACCTCTTCCTTACTTTCTCGCTCATTCTGTTTCGAATCGGAAGCTAAAGCGCTCTGGCACGCAACAAAATTTCCTGCGTTGAAAGAGGTTATTTTCTC
>JBBQIT010000149.1:0-8947 GCA_038325205.1 Bdellovibrionota bacterium | reverse complement strand
GATGCGAACAGTTCCTCAGATTTTTCATGGCGACAAACTGATTGGTGGATTCGATTCTCTCTCCAAATTGGATGGGGAAGACCAACTCGCCTCTTTGAAATAACGACGCTTCTTCTGCTTCTTCATCGAAATTCCCTCCAGATCCGGTGTCATCTACTAATTATTTAGTAGACACCTACTAAAAGTTTAGTAAGATAGAACTATCACGACTGCTTTTAGGGAGACACCATGGTTTACAAAAAATCGACCAAGCCATTAAAGACTGAAAAACCGCTGACGGAGCTAGAGCTCGAAATCATGAACACAGTGTGGAATCTGGGTGAGGGCACCGTAAAGCAGGTGCAAGAAACCCTCCCGAAGGACAGACCCCTGGCTTACACGTCGGTGGCGACCATGATGAAGATTCTAGAAGATAAAAAGTTTCTTTCGAGTCTTAAAAAAGACAAAGCCCACTGGTATCGGCCCTTGGTGGATCGCGTGGAGTACGAGGCAAAAAGCTTAAAACATCTCACCGAGAAAGTGTTCCAAGGCAACCCTTCGTCCATGGTGATGCGCTTACTTGAGGAGTCTTCTCTCTCTAAAGAAGAGCTCGAATCGATTCGAAGCCTGCTCAATGAAAGACTTAAACCATGATGTTGTGGCAAACCATCCTTAAAGTCTTCTTAGAGACGAGTGCGTCTCTAGCGCTAGCCTACGGCGTGTTTCAACTTCTACGGCGCTTCGTGGAGCGTTCGAACGTTGAAATCCCAGCGCTCGTTCTTTTACGAACCGCACAAGCGATGATGCTATTAGCCGTGGTCGTCACGGTTGCGCTAAACGCGATTCCGCAGAAAAAAGTGCCGCGAATGGACCTTTCGATTCGCGCCCCTTTAGCCGACTTCTCTGGAAATTTGTTGAGAGGGAAATTAGGAAGGACTTCACGTGCCCTAAGCATTGATACTTCTGGTGAGTCTCACACGAAGATAAAACCTTCTCTCCCCTTTCAGCGATTTCTGGCGCTGCCGTGGTCATTGATAGTGGCCGCCATTTTAGGCGCTGGAATCTTGATTGCTTTTATTCGCTTCTTAGCCGGATTTTTCTCGCTCTGCCGCGAGCTTAGCTCCATGACACGCTTGAAATCTTTACGAGGAGTGGTGATTGGCATCAGCGACTCAGCCACCATCCCTTATTCCACTCGACTTTTAGGAAAGCGATGGGCGGTATTACCCGCCGATCTCGTGGCTTATCCTCGAAACTTTAAAATAGCGCTTCACCATGAATTGCAGCACCACCGGCAAGGTGACACGCGGTGGGTATTTGCGATCGAGCTCTTTGAGATCTTATTTTTCTTCAATCCATTTATCTATCGATGGCGAACCACCATCACCGAACTTCAAGAACTTTCTTGCGACGATGCTCTCATCGGCCGACGAGGCATCACATCGCATGAATACGGGAGCTGCTTATTAAAAGTGGCAGAGGCAGCTCTCCGAGATGGACACACGCACGTGGGCGCCGCGTGCATGTCGTCCCAATCTCACAATAAACGCCATTTCAACTCGTTCCTTAAAAGGAGAATAGAAATGTTATTCAAACCAAAATCAGTTCGGCCGCTCTGGCGCTGGAAGCTAGGGATAGGTCTTGTCATGGGGACCGTTTCCATCTTGTTGGCCTACGGTACCCAGCAAGCTTTCCGAGAAGACGAAGTTGTCCGTCCTAATACCGGAGTTGTGATAGTAGACGAGCAGATCCAACAAATCGCTGACAATGCCGTCGAGACTGCTCTCGAAAGATACAAAGCCGACATAGCTTTTGCCGTCGTAGGCGATCCGCAGACGGGCCGTATTTTAGCAGTGGCGAATCATCATCACTTAAAGACAAAGTTTAATTCCCCTCACTGGGCGCTTTCGTTAAGAGTGGAGCCTGCGTCTACCATGAAAGCTTTCATGACGGCGGCTGCGATTCAAAATGGAAAGACCACTCCGAATGAATTGCACAACTGTGAAAAAGGACACTATCGCTTGGACGGTCATGACTATGGGGACTGGGATAAATTTGATAAGCTTTCCACAGCCGATACCGTTATCATGTCGAGCAACATCTGCGGCATTAAGGTAGCTCAGAAGCTAGGTTTTGAAGGCCTCGTTCAAGCGCTTTCCGACTTTGGATTCGGCGCGGAAGGTACTGCGGTCGATTTTCCTGAAGCAAGACCGGGATTCTTTCTTTCGCCCAAAACCACATTACCCAGTTATTTTACCGCTACGATAGGAGTTGGCTTTGGTGGCATTCACTTAAGCCCTCTTGAAATCGTGCAAGGGTTTGCGGCTATTGCGAATGGGGGGCGGCTGATGAAACCTCTCATGGCGGATGCGCCGGACACTTCGATTCAAGTCGTCAGACAGGTGATATCTCAAGACACTTCGGATCAGATGAAAAAAATATTGCGGAATGTTGTTCTTAGAGGGACAGCGAGAGAACAGCACGACGCTCTCTATCGTCTAGCGGGAAAGACTAGCACCGCGTACAGCCCTGATTTTGAAGATCACGCTAGTTTAGGTGGGGAATCTCAGATGGCAGGGTTCGTGGGCTTTGCGCCGTATGACAAACCAAGGCTTGTGATCTACGTCGGAGTGATGAATCCGAAAAGTTCGAAAGATCACGCGGCTCACGGATCAGCCCACGCAGCTCCCGTGTTCCGCGAGATCGCAGAAAAAGTTCTGCTCTACTATCACGTGGCCCCCGACAACCACAGCTAACGCTAAAAGGTGTCTGGATACTTTTTAATCTCAAAATTGGTCGAAAAGGTATTCGTTACCTTTTCGACCTTCCTTATCTGCCTGACAAGCTTGGTGTTTCCTAGAGCCCATCTCAAAGGTCGAAAAGGTAACGAATACCTTTTCGACCCAATGGGCAAATGATGGTTAGTGCCAGAGTCCGGCGGCGCGAGCGGTGTTCCATTGATCTAAATGGGAGTGAGTAAGGCTAGCTATTTTCATCGAGCGGCCAAGCATATTGGCGGACAACGGAGTGTCTGATTTTTTCCAAACGATATTCTGGAGAAAAGGATGTTCCGGAAAAAGGCAGTCCCGATTCTGCAATTCTTCTGGGGAAAGTAAGCTCTCATCCAGAAGCACGAGGAATACATTTCCGTTACTCACTGTCTCCCGCACATCGGAAAGATTAGATACGCACAACACTTCCAGATTTACGGACTCAGGTAAGGAGCGGCAGGTGACTTCAAGATGGCGTTGGGCTGAGACGTCGCCTGAGGCAATCAGAACTATCGTAGATCTAGCTTCTGCTTTTTGGCTCGAGACTTTTACTTCCACAAAAACTCCTCAGTGACGTTTAAAAAGTTCGCGAGAATATACTGCGAGGCATCATTTCGTACAACGTGCAAACTTTGTCACTGAGCTAACTTATTAAGATCTTAGAATAACGGAGCTAGAACCCGACCAGAATTCCGGCGCCAATCAACAGGGTTCGTGTGTTGTAGTTGTTGATCAGGGACGGATCGAGGTCGGTAAAGCCCCAGTCGTAGCGAAGGTCTACGAATAGCCCTACCGCAGGAGTGAGAGAGAACTCGGCTCCGATCATTCCCGAGGCTCCGAAGTCGATCGAAGGGGCGTTGGTGATAGGAGTCGCGATCGTGGTAGTGGTACTCCCAGGCGCGGAGTAAGGCACCGACTGAGCCGAAATATTGAAACCTAGGTAGGGGCCAACCGCAACGAAAGGTCTAACCACCGGGAAGTCGGCGGCTAATTTCAAATAAAGCGGCACCGCGATGTAGTCGTACTGAAGGGTATTTATCGGAGTCGCGGCTCCTGCAGTGAGAAGGACTTTAGCTCCCCTCTGTACGTAATTGGCTTCGAGTTGGAGAGAAAAAAAGTCGTTGAATCCTACTTCGACTAGACCGCCAGCCATGAAACCTGTTCGGCTAGTATAGTTGACCGTCGTATTGGTGGAGAGAGTCGCCATGCTTAGGGCGCCATCAATTCCTAGACGCAATGTCGCCATGGCGCTCGAAGAGCCCAACACAAAAACCGATAGGATAGTTAGTTTGCCAATCCACGCTTTCATAAGATCTCCCAGAGTTAACTTTAACTTATAGTAACTCCGACGCTCGCTGAAAGAAAGCCTAGGCCTTAGTCGGCGTATTGGTATGAAGTCTCTTCCGTAATAATCTTGTCCGCGACGTGGGTAGGATCGTCTTTCGTGAGTGCGTGGTGCACCCTATCTTTTTCAAGTCGAATCACCACCGAGCCCACCTTGTCGGTGCAATAGTTACCGGAGCAGCCCAGGCGCTGGACTTTTGGCGAGGCCGTTCCATCGGCTTCGGCGTAGTCGAGCGCTATGATCACTTTCGATCGATAGATCGGATGGACGTAAACTTGGATTTCTGGTTTCCCTACTTTTTCATAAGTTCCCGTGCGCACTAGGACGTGATCGAAGGGGCCCGAAAAAAATCTGGAGAAAAGAGAGGGCTTGGACGGCTTCGCTTTGGCTTCGGGCGCGTCACCAAAGTAGGCGCGCTTTCGAACCTCTTCGTTACTTTTAGCGAGTGTGAAGAGATCCTCAGTCTCCGGGCTCATGATGTCTGCAAACTCATTCGAGACCTCCCAGTCTTTCACGAAGGGAACTTCAATGAATCCCAAATCGGTTACGACCTCAACGTTCTTGGGGAGGCGAGCCACGACGCTCGTGATTCCCAAAATGCGGCCTTGCTCGTTGTAAGCTGAACTTCCAGAGTCTCCGGGAAGGGCACGCGAACTATTTGGGGCGGCGGTCTGCTTTTCTTTATCTGCTGCGATAGGTTGCCGGTTTTCTACGTTGACGGCTTCGGTGAAGAGAATTCCATCTTTGGCTTCTGAAATATTAGCAGTTCCCCATCCTTTGATTCCTGTTCCCGATTCTACGTTTGCCTGAGGGTGCCACATGGCCCAAGGATTATTCATTCCGTATCCCACGAGATAAATTTTATCTCCTCCATTGGGCTCGGCGGAAGCGAGCTCGGGATATTTTTTAATTCCCAGAAAGTCGCCTGTTCCGGGAGGGAAGATAACGACGGCGACATCGTAACGAATTCGCTCCGACTCTCCCAATTTAAAATAAAGGTCATTGAAGTAGACCATGATCGAGTTGATACCATCGACGTTCACGCCGCCTCTGGGATTTTTGGCGTCGATGCAATGGACCGCGGTGAGTAGCGTGTTAGGCGAAACAAAGGTGCCCGTGCAAAGTGCAGATCCTCGGGTCAAAGCAACGGTAGCTTTCGGATCGAGCCCCGTCACTTCCGTATACTTGTTATCGAGTGAGCGTTCGGTAATCCCGAGTAGAGCCGGCCCAAGCAGATGAAAGGCCGACGAAACCAATTCTGCTTTTGCTGTTTGATAGCTGATGGAAAAGGAAACTACGCTGAAGAAAACAAGACTAGACCAATAACCCCGACCCATATCTCCCCCTAACCCAAATAACAACCCTTACCTCAGCGGTAGCAATGGTTGGTACCGCGTGTCAATAGGGGAGATCGTCGATTTCAGTCGATAGACTTAAGTGGCGTGAGTTATTCGATTCTATGTGAGGACGACGGAAAGGGGCTAAGGCATTTTTGCAGGGATCTTCTGAGAGATGTCTCGCAGCTTCTGTTTTTGGTCGGAGCTAAAAGTGTTGGCGAAAGCTTCCGGATTCTTTTTGGCCTCTTCAAGGAGCTGGTTCATCTTTGCGGTATCGCCGTTCGTTTGTTTTACGAGGTTAGCCATAACATCTGAAGCTAATTCATAGACCTGTTGCTTGCCTTCGGCGGTACCCGTTAGCTGTTCGACGGCTCTATCGGCATTGGCCGCATCGGGCGATTCCTTGATTGCCTTGTCTCTTTGGCTTTGGCTTCGCAGCAATTCCTGGGTGTCTTTCAAGGCTTTGTCATCCGGGGAAGACTCCGCAAAGAGGGTGGTACTCGTTACGCAGATCAAAAACAGGCCAACGAGAGATAGGGCTTTCATGTCGATTATTATACTTAACGAGTCATGCAGGATTATGTAGCCAAATTAGTTAAGTAATTTAGGCCGTTAGCCCCCCTTAAATTGTACAAACCGCTAGACAAGTCTCTTTAACCAGCTAACATTCCCCACTTAACAAAATCGATTGAAGGAGCAAACGATGAAACATCTTCTCTGGGCCCTTGTGGCCATTACCATTTGCAGTGGTTGCGCACACAAAAAATCCGTCGTCGGAGACAATAAAATATCCCTCCCTGGCGTCATGTCCGTCTGGAGCGCTTGGGTGAAGGACAAGGGTTCGAAGTTCGACACCGAACTAAATTTCACCAACGAATCGAAACAACACGTTATGTTTTTGTCCAGCGACGCCCATTGCTATCGTGGTGAAGTCGAAGGTCGCATTAAAAATATTGGCGATAGAACGGTGGATCTTGCTCCGGGAGCGACGAAGATGTACCACACGCACTGCGATCTAGCAGGCAACGGTGGAAAAGGAAACTTTAAGATCGTAATCAAAGAGGTTTACGCGAATCCCTCTGCGGATGGACTTACTAAAGGCAAGCTGCTTGGTAAGAACGTTGAGCTCGTGATTCCTGAAACGAACTTGAAGTAGTCTATTCTGCGAAGAGTTTAAGATCCCCGGCGGCGACCAGGTTGCCGGCCGGGGTACTCACTCTACCTTTTACTAAAGAGAGTGGGCCCAGTTTTCTGTAGCAGCGCACTTCCACCGTTAACTCATCTCCCTCAACCAACCTCGTAGCGTTTGCCTCTATTTTTAGATCCGAGACCCCAGCGAGATAAGCTTTGTTCATAGCCAATGCATTTCCGCTCGCCTTCGCAAACGCGGCTTGGGAAAAAGCGTAGGACTGTGCCATGAGCTCGATAAAACTAGAAGGCCGAATGCCGGTCGCATCCGAATAGTTTTCCTTCGCATGATAAACGAAGCGGCACTTTCCCGTCTCGCGGTCAGCGTGAATCACTTCCTGTATCCACACCATCGGCGGACGATGAGGGATGGCTTCTTTCAATTGCAGGGCGGAATACGGAAAGGAGGACTGGCATATTATCTTTATTGCCGCTAAGCGATCAGGCTTGCCGGTTTCACTCGAAGGCAGGGAATCAAGTGCTTTCCAGTTCGCCTCAGCAAAACGATTGTGGAAAACTTCGAATAACGCGGTTTGGAATTGTTCAATCGTCGGAGCGGAAAGTTCAGAAGTTTTTACCAGTACTCCTAATTCTTCTCCCAGACGTGGATGAGGAAGCGATACACACAGAGTCTCTGCTCCAAAGCGTTCGCGAAGCACCATCTCGATGTGTTCCAGAGAAAACTTTTCTCCGCCGCGATTCAAACAAGCTTCTAGCCTTCCGCAGTAAACGAGACGTTCGTCGGATCGGGCTTCAATGCGATCAGAAAGGCGACCCGATGTGGGAAAGGTTATGTTTCTTTTTTGGATCACGGCGAACCCCAAGCCGGGCCCTTTAAAGGTTAAGCCTTCTAAAGAGGGTGCTACGGTAGTGTCCGGAAGCGGATATCCGATTTCAGAATCTTCTACGGGCTCAATCCCTGGAGGAAGATGCGTGATGCCAGGGCTTGCTTCTGTGGCTCCGTAACCAATGCTGGGAGCTTCGATGTGAAGCGTGTTTTTCAATTCGTTCCAAAGGGTGCGGGTGACTGGCGCCCCACCTACGATAGCGCTGTACGAAGGGGCGAGCGAGAGCTCGTTCTTGTTCAGAAAAGAGATCAGATCGCGAAAGTGGGTTGGTGTTCCTAAGGTGAGAAGATTCGGTGCTTTAATTTCTGATCTTAACTTATGAAACTCGGTTGAATACTTTCCCTCTCCCGTATGGAGCTGCAGCTTATAAATCTCAGTGAGAAGATATCCTAGGACTAAACCAAAAGTGTGCGAGGGCTGAGGATAAGAAAAGACCGAAGTGATTCGCGTCTCATCAAAGAGACTCATGATACCGGCAAGTGAAGTCTCGATATTGTTTTTTGAATAGAGAACTAGTTTCGGATCTCCCGACGTCGTCCCCGAAGAAAAGACTCCAAATCTAGGAACGTCAGGATAAGCGATGGGGTTGCGGTGCTTGAGCGCTGCCTCACGAACCGAACTCTTGCGCGTTTCCCAATCCCCGAGGATTTCAATTTCACCCGAAGGTAAGGCTTCCATAAAAGAGAAGTCTTTTACCCGAGGCGGACAAAGGATCAGGCATTCGCCTTCCGTCCAAGCATGATGAACCAAGCTCCTAGTCTCAGCGGAGTGAGAGCCAGGATGCAGCAAAAAGCGCATTACCCAAGGACTCCGGTGCGAAATAGCGGATTAGTTTCGTTCCAAACATCGCCAGCTACGACTGAAGTAAAGGCCATGCGGACATTCTTAAGGCCATAGGTCTTTTTCATGTCTCGGACAAAGTTGGTGTCGTAGAACATGCGAATGAAAGAATGGAAGCGTCCCGTCCCTCGTCGAACAAAAGATTCATAATCTGTTTTGTTCGTTCCTTGAGTGAGGGGAGTAGAGTCTTTCATTGCCGCCACTATAATCTTTGAGGCTTCTTTAGCCGTGCTGATGGCTACGTGAACTCCTGAAGAGAAAATAGGATCGAGAAAACAGGCTGCATCGCCAACCAGAATGTAGCTATCTCCGACTAGGCTATCGCAGTAGTGGGAGTAGTTAGAAACAATTCCAATCTCCTCTACTCGCTTGGCCTTTTCCATCCGTCTAGCAAACGGAGCGCATTGAGCGATGGAATCAAAAAGAAACTTTTCACGATCGTCACTTACTCTTATATATTGAGAGGGGCAAACGACACCCACCGAAGTCTTCTCGCCTTTAAAGGGAATAATCCAGCTCCAACGTTTATTGGGGAGCATTCCAATCGAGATATCCCCTTGGCGATTTCCCTCGAGTCGTTCCACGCCAGTGAAATGAGTGAAGATACCAACGTTGTTAAGATCTAAGTTGGGGAATCGA
>JBBQIT010000148.1:0-8959 GCA_038325205.1 Bdellovibrionota bacterium | reverse complement strand
GGCCATTAAACGACGAGCATACGGGTATCGAAACATGCACTACTTCAGGCTTAAGATCATGCAGGTCTGTGGCTATCTCAACTCCCGATATATCGCGACGAGCAATCAGCTACTTACACAAAAATGAGATAGAGCCCAAATCGGATTCAAACAGTGGACGGGCGACTACAACCAGAACACTTTGGGTTTGTGAAATTCGAAAATTAGTTGGTCGTAGGTGGGGGAACTGACAGTCGAATAGAGGCTGTATACCGCTTCAGATATCCTATTTAAGTTATTGATATTATTATAATATAATGGATTTCATTACCGTCCCGCGACTGTATTCTGACCGGATGTTACGTGAGAATACGGCGAGTGCGTGTGACTAGCGAAATAGGCTCTCGTTTTGCATCCTTATTGGAGCAGGGGGCATCTATGAGTTTCGGCAAAATCACTATTTCAGCTTGGGCTGCGGCCTTTCTCTCACTATCGATTTCAATGCCCTGCCAGGCAGACCCTGAAGCAGGCCCTTTAATTCGTGCGTACGTCACCAAGAGTGTGAAAGACAAAAAGATTAGGATCGACGAGGTCACGAGTGTCGCACGGGCACAAAGTTATTATCGTCCCTATCCTGTCAGTGAACCCAAGCGCACTTCCAAAGAACAGTCTTTTCCCAGTTATGAGGACATGAGTAATGTGGTCTCTAGTTGGGCAGGAGCTTGGAAAAATGCGAGCGATGAGCAGAGTTTGAATCAGAGACTTGAACAGATTGGGTCCGATTTCAGCTCTAAGGGAATTTCTGGTGACGGCCTTAAGGCGGTAGCTAACCAACTGTTAACTCCGACATCGGGGCGTGCGGTGAGTTCGATGGAAAACGAAACTCGCACTGATACTGCCGCAGATGCGGCAGCAGCGGCAGCTCCAGCAGAGCGCCGAAACGTAAGCGCCGTTAGAGATGCCGTAGTGGCATCGTCGCAAGCGGTAGCGACTGAACTTCAGACGGCGGCTACCAATCAAACGAGTGCGATCGAAAAAGCCAAAGAAGCGTCGGATAAAAAGTTTAATGACTTGGCCGCGAAAGAAAGACAGGCCGAGGATATGAATCGCCAGGCGGAGCTAGCCAACGCCTACAATCAGGGACAAATGGGCGGCGGGGCAGGTGGTGGCGCCGGCGCGGGCGCTGGCGGAGCCGGAGATGGCAAAGGCGGCGGCGATAACAAGGGCGATCATCCCGATTCGAATTCGGATTCCAAAGGCATTGGAGCCAATGGGCTTGATAAGATCTTGGGGCAATCGAACAAAGCGGCCTATGACGCCGGAGATTTAGGATTAGGCGATGTGAAGTCGGATAAGGCCAAAGATAAAGACAAGAAGGATGACTTGAGTAATTTGGTCAATCCGGTCAGCTTGAGTAATCAAGCAGGATTGAATTCTGGAAAAAAAGATTCGCCCGGAGATTCGCCAGGAGATTCGAAAGTTCAATTGGCTTTTACTAATCCGTCCACGCCCAATCGGCTTTCCTTCGCTAATTCGGCGGATATCCCAAAAACAAATCCTCCGGGAACTCCCGGAGGTGACAAGATTAGCGGTCAGCCACCTAAAAATGGGGCGACCGATGGCGATGCCTATCCGGATACGGGAAATTTTAAAGATGGTAAGGCTGCCCCGAACAATTTTGTTCAGGGCGGTATCTTCGGTGATGCCGGCGGCGACGCCAATTCTTCTGAAGCTTCGCAAGGTAAAGAGGAACTTGATGAATCCGCATTGACTGCTGAAGAGCGAGTGAATCGTCGTCCCGCGGCCGAGCAACTGGCTACGGCCGATGAAAAGGCTAAGGAGCCTGGTGTATTTAAATTTCGTTGGATAGTGTGTGGAAACGATTTAAAAGACGTCGTTCACGCTTGCAAACATCCGAAGCTTCACCAGAGCCACGCGCTCAAAGGGACGCCGGAACTTGGCCCCCTTCAGGCTGGTTTACAGCCCGGTTGAGTTGCCTCGGTGGCAACTTCGAGCCCAGCCTTTTTTCTTGGATCCAAGTCTTTATTCGCCTTCTGGGGAACATCTCCATCTTCAAACGTGTCTTTCCTGTCAGGGCTCTCCCGCAACTTTTAAGAAAGAAAAGTGGCGTGCTGAAAATTCTATACGCGAAGAAGCTTCGATAGAGCCGATTTCTCCATTGGAGGAGGTTCGGGTAATCGGTTCTCCACGACGGTGAAAAGGTCAGATCAGAGAGTTCATGAAAGCTTCCTGGAATCTGATTTTCGATGGGAGTTCCTGGCATAGGGGCGACGATAAAATAAGTAACTTCGCCCAATCCCTTTTTAAGCAGGTCTTTCGAGTACCGAAACGTTGCTTCCCGATCTCCTTCCTCTTCACCGGGATATCCCAAAACAAAGCAGGCTTGAGTCATTACTTTCATTTGGGTGAGCGCTTCCACTTGATTAACCGCATGATCGTGCTGGAACGGCTTCATAATCTTTTTCAACATTCTGGGCGATCCAGACTCTGGTGAAAAACTGATGTAGTCCATTCCCGATTGAGCCATTTGCCTTAATGTCTCAATCTTTAAATTGTCCATCTTGGTTCCGGAAACGATTCGCCAGCGAATATTTAATTTTCGCTCGATAAGCTGGTTTGAAATCGCTTCCATCCGTTTTTCATGGATAGTCGGATTAAGATCTTCCCAGTGAAATTCTTCGACTCCAAAAGTTTGTTTGAGATAAGCGATTTCATTGACGACGTTAGACGCGGATCTCATTCGCCACTTGCGGTTGTTCATTACGGGCACGGAACAAAATCCACAAGGATAAGGGCAGCCGCGAGAAGTGAGCAGCGCTAAGTACGGACCCGAGGTGGGCCCATGCGCATACTTAAGACCCCAATAGTTTTTAAGGGGGAATTTGTGCCAGCCAGGGATGGGCAAAGCATCTAGATCTTCTACAATAGCGTTAGTTTTCCCTTCGGCAGATTCTCCCCGGGACCAAACAAACTTTTGTAACTCAGGGGGGATCGTTCCTTTTTCTAGGAGTGAGGGGAGAATTAACGGTAGAACCTGTTCACTTTCTCCCAAAATAGCGTGAGAGATAGGGGAGTCCATTAGATCGGGAAGACACCTCATCAACGAAAAACCGGTTACTGCTTGGGTGTTTTCCGTGACGATGATGGGGGTTTTTCCTGCTAGTTTTTTTAGCCCTCTTGCGATTTCAAAGACGGAATAGGAATTAAAGACTGAGTTCGCATAAAGGATGATCGCCGATTGTGGCTTGGAAAGCACCCGCTCGAAGAGTTCCTCCATAGGGATTCCGAACATGAGGAAGCGACCTGAGCTACTCGCTCGATTCGGACGTTCGCCAAAACAGTCGATGACTTCGTGGTTTAGCCCTACCTTATCTAAAGCCGACGATACGTAGGCTAGGCCGTGGGGAAGGTAGGGGATTCCGGAACTATGAGAGTCTCCTCGGGTGCTTAGCAAAGGCGGGTTAATCAAGGTGATCATCTGCTTATTCTATCCGATATGGCCCCCTGCCTAATGACGCACGTCTGAAGAAAATGTAAATCGCTATGGACCGAGCGCTAAGAATGTCGTTAGAATGCCGGGCGATGAACCACCCTAAGGAAACCGAGAAGTTCTCAAAGCTTTTAAAAGATAAAGGGCTCAAATTTACCTACGAGCGAAGGACCATTCTTGAAGAGGTCTTGAAACTTAGGGGCCATTTTGATGCGGATGAACTTTTTGCGCTTATCAAAAAGACAGGCCTTCGAGTTTCAAGAGACACCGTTTATCGCACGATCCCCTTGCTCTTAGAGTGTGGCTTGATTCAGAAGTCGGTAGGGGATTCGAGAAGAGAATACTTCGAACGCCCGGGCCCCAAAGGTCATCACGATCACATGGTCTGCATCAAATGCGGTAAGGTGATCGAGTTTCGGGACGAGCAAATCGAAAAGCATCAAGACGCTATCTGCGCCCAATATAAATTCCAACTTATCTTCCACGACCATCGTCTCTTCGGTTACTGCGCCGACTGCCACTAGAGTTAGCCTTAACGACGGCATCGTCCATAAGTTGCCGCTCTCTTCGTCATCCCCGCCCTAGCGGGTGCCCACTTACCAAAAAATAAGCTTGTCAGCTCTTCTGCTGCGCGTTATTCAGACACAATCTGAATAGGATTTGGTCTTATTTACTTATGCAGTCTCTTTGGGGGACTGAGGGGGATAGCTTGCCCGTTTGCCTAAAACACATTTATCAATCCGCTAGTTACCTGATTCTTTTAACCCTATTTCTCATCGGCGGGGTTCCTTCGGCGTTGGCTCACGGGCATGAAGATTGGGACAGCGAGGAGCTACTCTTATTGTTCAGTGCTTTTCAGCAGGGGTTGGCGATGGTGAACAACCCCAGTGCCACTCCTTCCGACGGCGACCTTTGTGTAAGAACTGAGTCAGTAGCCGCCTGCATTCCCAAGGATGCTTTCAGTCACGCTTTGGCGCTGGCGCTCCCCATGGTGGAACGCCAAGCTCGTAAGGAATGTCCTGATTGTACTCAAGCGGAACTGGAGCATATTCGCCTAAATTTTAAAGAGCGCTGGGATGTGGTCGTAGAAAAGTTGAAAGACGGTTCGCTGGAACTTAGCGGTTGGGCATTAGAAAAGTTGCGAAGCGATGGACCCAGTTGGGTCATCTACACTTGGCTTTTTGAAGTGGCGGAGCACAGTGTCGCTCCTTTTCTTCCGCCAGGAAATCCAGTTTGTTGGGCTGGGCAAGCTTTGTATTTCTGCACGGTAGGAGCTGCCAAGAACACTTTATCGATGGTGGGGGACAGCAGTGTCGGCGGATCAGTGGGACAACGATTATCCCGCCCTCTAAAAGGTCGCAAGCTAAGTAACATGATGGGGGCGAGGCTTCGAACTTTGGTAGCTCCTGTTATTGAGACCGACGAATTTTCTGCGGTCGAAGAGGTTGGCCTTAGGGACTACGAGAGACTTCTCAATCTTCCTCTCTCTCCTGTGACTACACGGGAGTACGTTTGGCATTTTCTCACCGAAACCCCAGCCTATATGTGGCGCTGGATGCGCGAAACAGCTTCGAATCTTCGTTGGTTTTTTACTGGCTTTGAAAAGAAATCGACTGAACAAGAAGCCCACAATGCCCTCTTAGAATTGGAAGAATATCTGGCGCAATCCAGAATGTGGAGAAGTGGCTATTACCATTTTCGTAGTGGCGATAAAGGGCCCATCAAGAATCCGAAAATCCAGCTGGAGGCGGGGGAATCCAGTCTTTGGCGAAAGGGATACTACCATTTTGGGGGGAACGAAAATGAAGAAGGCCAAACCCAAACCGTAAAGTTACAGGATGATCTCGATTTCATCTTTGGTAGCGCC
The DNA here is from genome assembly GCA_038325205.1 of Bdellovibrionota bacterium. Classification (GTDB taxonomy): domain Bacteria; phylum Bdellovibrionota; class FAC87; order UBA2466; family UBA2466; genus JBBQIT01. Next base: position 3,602 of record JBBQIT010000148.1, on the reverse strand, counting down.
CCTCTGGAGGCAAGGCATTGGCGAGCGTTTCAACATGGCAACGGATGGTCGGAGGTTCGAGATCTCTTGAGTCGCATTATCAGTTCAACGCGTTCAGAGCGAAGTGCCCAAAGGGCATTGGTGACGGATTCCTATGAGCACCGGGTGCACGAAGTTCGGTTGGCCAGAGCCTATCGTACCGAGAAAAGTTTTACAGGAACCTTAGATCTATTGGTAAAGCGTTATCGGAACAATCTTCTTACCGCAGTCTTAGCTCCTCTGGACGCTAAGACTCGGGACTTGGCGTTTAAGTCAGCTAGTTGGCTTAACGGCGAGCTTCTACGTCTAGTGGGACAAATTCAATTTCAAAACGGCTACATCGTTGATTGCGACAAGCTTTTACGAAGAGCCGAGGAGTTACTTCATGTCCAAAGAGCCTTCTGGTACGGAAATCATGTGGGCAGCAAAAATAGGTGCGCAGCTGAAGTTACAGAAGCCCAATCAAGCGCTTCAGCCCTTCCACCCCCAGGAGCGTAATCGCCGTAAAGAGGGCGACGTTGAGGGCAAAGAGAAGGTATCCAATCGTTAGTACTAGGGCATCGTCCTCTAACATTCCAATAGCTAAAACAACGACCCCAAGCGCCGGCGGAAAATTGGTCCCTGGTGGGTAGGGAAGAGACAATAGAATTCCGGTCAAAGCGATTAAACTTCCGTTCAGCACGGTTACCCAAGCGTACTTCTCGACCCAATGGCCGCGTGGTTTAGTGAACTTTTCTACCTTTTTGGTAAATTTCTCGGCGAAGGAAAATATTTTATGAAGCGTGCGCGCGCCGATCTTTCTCTTTAGCCAGCGTCGGGGAAGCCAAGGCTCTTTGTTAAGGGCAATACGAACTCCCACTATGGTCACGATAAGGCCAAAAACGGAAGAAAGGCCGGGGACAGGTAAAAAGCATAAAAAGGGAATGCAGAAAAAAACCGCGATAATCGTGTGGCCTGGGCCTTTGAGCTCTCTAACGATGGATACCACCGCCACATTGTCCTTATGGCAAATCTGGGACAATCGGTGAAACTCGGCAGAGAGTTTTCTGTGGGAAGAAGCCATGGAATCGATCATGCGTTGGATTCCATGCCTCGGCAATAAATAGATCAAAAGTTGCCACCCAGTTCAAGGAAATGTAAACAGACACAATGGCGGCTACCCTTCTATGGTTTCGACAGGATTTGCGATTGATCGACAACTCGGCCGTTCAGGCCGCGTGCGACTTAGGTTTTCCTGTCGTTCCGGTTTATCTTTGGGCTCCCGAAGAAGAAGGAAAATGGATTCCAGGGGCCGCAAGCCGATGGTGGCTTCACCACTCGCTTCTTAGTCTCTCGAAATCGCTCAAGGCGCTGGGCCTTCCTTTACTTCTTAGATCGGGGAGTTCGACGCGAGAGCTTTCAAACATTGCTAAAGAGGTGGGCGCTTCACATGTGGTATTTAGTCGACGATACGATCCCGCAGGTGTCGCCCAGGGTGCTAAAGTGAAAGAAGCACTGAAAGCCCAGGGACTTGTCGTTTCTTCGTTCAATAGCTCGCTCCTTTTTGAACCGGATGAGATCATGAATGGGAAGGGCACCCCGTTTCAGGTGTTTACTCCCTATTGGAATGCCTGTTTGAAGCATCGGCTAGTCGATCTTCCTAAGATTAGTCCGCCCAAGCTAAGAGCGGCGGATATCCTCCCCGAAACCTTAACGGTCGAGTCGCTTGGGTTGCTCCCTAAGATTCCTTGGGCTTCAGGGATCGCGGCTGTATGGACACCCGGCGAGAAGGGAGCTCACGCCGAGCTCAAAAAATTTACAAAAAGTGTTTTAGGGGGATACGCCGAGACAAGGAACCTTCCGTACATTGCCGGAACCTCCCGGTTGTCTCCCTATCTACATTTTGGCGAGATTGGCCCCCGGCAAGTATGGGAAGCGGTAGCCGGAAACCCGATGACTCCTTCCGCTCAAACGCGCGCAGGCCTTATCACGTATCCCAAAGAATTAGGCTGGAGAGAGTTCGCTCACTATCTGCTCCTTCATTTTCCTCATGCAGCGGACAAGCCGATTAGAAAAGAATTTGAGAAATTCCCGTGGAAAAAGAAAGCGAGTTGGCTCAAAGCGTGGGAGCGAGGGCTCACGGGGTTTCCCATAGTGGATGCCGGCATGAGAGAACTTTGGCAGACCGGCTGGATGCACAATCGGGTGAGGATGATAGTAGCTTCTTTTTTGGTGAAACACTTGTTGCTACCTTGGCAACAAGGTTCCGAGTGGTTCTGGGACACTTTGGTGGATGCTGATTTACCAAATAATACTCTGGGGTGGCAATGGAGTGCTGGTTGTGGAGCAGATGCCGCCCCGTATTTTAGAATATTTAATCCAACCCTCCAGGGCGAGAAATTTGATCCTGAGGGAAGCTACGTAAAGAAATGGATCCCCGAAATCGACAAAGTCCCGAGCCGTTGGGTCCATCGCATCTGGGAAGCTTCCCCTGAGGAGCAAAAGAAAGCAGGGCTTTCTTCGAAGTCCCCCTACGTATCTCCTATTATAGAGTTAGCGGAAGGAAGGGATCTCGCGCTGGAAGCTTATCAATCAATGCGTGGGCGTGAGCGTTAGACCGCTCGGTATTTTGATTTTAGGCGATCGTCGTCTGCTCTGGAGAAGGAGTCCGTTTCACTCGCAGAAGGGTCCGCTCCCATTTTTTTGGTAGCGCTGTCCACGATCGTTTTGATGTCTCTTTCCATTTGGGGAAAAGCGGTAATAGCACGTTTGCCAACCGCATTCACTAAGGCTACCAAAGCGACGTTCTTAATCATCTTGATCTCGTCGCCAAATTCGCTCTTCACCAGATCCCACAGATGAGAACCTTGTCTCCTGCTAAGATCCGGATGATTCCAATCCTCTACTTCAGGGGCAGAGCCAGCATCGCTTGGGCGGTAACCGGTAAACCCCGTTTCTTTTTGTTTTCGGTCCGCAAGTAAGTAGCCAGGAGTATTTGCAAACGCTCGTTGCGGGCGCCTGGCAATCCAAGACCCTACGACCAATCCTGTCACTACGGAACCGCCCAACATCACCCACGGATGTTCTTGCGTTTGATGAATGGGATCAAAAGTCTGCTTAACGGACTCGACGCCCGTTTTGATACTCTCTATCGTATCCTGAACGCTGTTTTTCGCTTCTTCCACGGTTCCTCTAACTTGACCTTCTAAGAGGTTTAATTTTTGTCCCAAAGAATTTTTTGTGTTTTCAATATCGCTTAAAATTAAATCTTGTTCTTTATCCATTGTACATTCTCCTTTACCGATTGAATGGTCTGGCGGGGCATTAGATGAATTTCATCAGCTTTGGCGTTCGCTCTTTTATAAAGAACATAGGCGGTGACCCCGGCGACAAGTGAAGTCACGAAAAAGCTAGCCCACAGAGCCCACCCAAGACCTTCGTAGAGTAAAAACACAATCGCTAACGCAAGATGCAAGGTAGCGACCGTTCTAAATGTAGAAGCCGTTCCGAAAGCGAGCAGAGCCGTTTTGGCTAGATTCCACTCGTGCTTAAACTCAGTTTTCGCCAGGTCCAGTTCCTGACGGATCAACTTTTCCGCATCTTTA